>DASXOU010000958.1:0-11094 GCA_036494045.1 Polyangia bacterium
GCCCGTCGGCGGGCTGCAGCTCATGCAGGCGCTGGAGAAGGCGGTGGCGCGCTCGCGCGACCCATCGCCGACGCTGGCGCGCGCCGAGTTCGAGCACATCACGCGCGTCTTGCGCGAGTGCAACGGCAACGTCTCGGAGGCGGCGCGGCGGCTCGGCATCCATCGACGCTCGCTGCAGCGCAAGCTGCAGAAAACGCCGCCGCAGTAGCTACTCGGCCGCGGCCGCGTCGTCGGCGGGCGCGTCGCTCGCGCGCGCGATCTTGTGATGATGCGAGCGTGCGCCGGCGGCACCGAGCGGCACGCCGGGCGCCGCCTGCGCGGTCACCATCGCGGTGCCGTTGATCGGCATGCGCAGCGGCCACAGCGCGACCAGCGGCTCGGGATCGATGTAGCGCTCGACGGCCTCGGCCGACGGCTTGACCGACACCGTGAAATGCAAGTGCGGCGAGGAGTGCTTCACGCCGCTGTCACCGAGCAGCCCGACGACCTCGCCCATCTTCACTTTGACGCCCGGCTGGATCCAGCGCGGGATCGCCGCCAGGTGGAAGTACTGCGTAAAGATGGTGCCGCCGCGGTGCGACAGGCGGACGTAGAGGCCGCCGTGCTCCTCGTTCGGGCCGCGCTGGACGCGGTCGACCACACCGTCGTGGGCGGCGTGGACCGGCTCGCCCCAGACCTCGCCGCCGAGGTCGACGCCGCAGTGGCCGCCGCGGCATTCACCCGGGCGATCGCCCGGCCGCTCGGCGCCGAAGACGCGCGCGTCGCGGATGGGCATGCGCCGGACCGGGCCGTCGAGCGGATGCAGCCAGGCGTCGGATGCGATTTCGGCCAGCCAGTCCTTCTCGGTCGGCGGCCAGGGCGGGCCGAAGGTCGGCTCCTCGACCGGCGCCACGGCGGCTGCCGAGGCTGACGCGAGCGCCACCGTCGGCTTCAGCGGCGGAGTATAACCGCTCGTAAATACTAACATTGGCAGCCCGACCGCGACGTGCAGGAGCTGCCGCAGCGGCGAATAGCGCGGGCCTACCGGCGGCGGCGGAGCGAGCTCGACCGGCGCGCTCGCGCACGCCTCCGAGCAGAAGCTGAGGACCGAGGGACCCTCGATCGTCAGGTGCCGGGTGCGAACGTCGACGGGACCGCCGCAGCGCGCGCAGGTCGCGGCCGAGCGTCCGTCAGGGGGGGGAGAGGAAAATGTGTCGAGTGCTTCAGACATCCGTTTCTACGCCCTACATAAGCGCGAATTGTACCCGGAGCAAACGACGGTGCGCGCGCAGATTTTGCACAGGCGGGTCCCGGAGTCTTATCCACAAGATGCGGTCCGACCAGGCTAGCGGCCGGGAAGCAGGCGACCACGGGAGACGCGTTCGTGGACCGCGCGCTGGAGGACGATGCCGCGGCCGGCGGCGCGGCCGTGCGCGTGCGCCTCGGTTTCGGCGGGACCGAAGTGGCGCGTGAAGCGAACGTGGGGATGGCGGCGGCGCCAGTATTTGCCGAGGTCGGCGTCGCCGACCCAGACCAGGCCGGCGCGGGCGTGGCGCTTGCGCTCGCCGTCGAGCTTCTCGCGGAAGCCGGTCATGACGCCGGCCTGGTAGGTGCGGCGATCGCGGTTGCCGGCGGCGTGCTCGCGCTTGTACTGCGACCACAGCCGATCGGCGGTGTGCACGAGGAACGCGTGGGTGTGCTCGGCGATCGTGAGGTTGAGCGTGGTGCCGCAGATCTCGAGCACGCTGCCGCGCTTGCCGTCACGCGCGCGCCACACGGGAATCCAGATGCACTCGACGAAGAAGTAGTCGTTGAGGATGTTGGCGAGGATGCGCTCGGCTTCGCTGACACGGCCGGTGGGCGCGCCGAGATGGCGGAACGAGTAGGCGGCGCGTGCGGTGACGTCGAGGTTGTGCTTGAGCAGCAGGCGCTGCGCTTCGGCCATCGCCAGCTCGGCTTCGTGGACGTTGGGGCTCTCGGCGAGCGCGAGCAGCTTGGCGACGCGCGCCAGAACGCGATCGGCTTCGGCGTTGGGCGCGGCTTCGGGGATGCCGGCGGCAGCGGCGTCGATGCCGTGGCGCTCGCAGACGGCGCGGAAGGCGGGACCGTGCGGCGTCGGATCGGGATCGCCGAGCGCTTCGGTGACGAACTGGTGCGCCATCTCGTGCTTCAAGACCTCGACGACGGAGCCCCAGGCGCCGTCGACGACGAAGGCGCGTTGCAGCTCGATGCGGCGATCGGCGGCGAGCCATTGGCCGAGCTTGTGCGCGCCGTCGACGAGCGCGAGCGTGGGCGCGTGCAGGCGCGACTTGAAGTAGGAGTCGTTGAGCGTGCGCCAGGTGGCGAGGAGCTGGCGTAGCAGCGCGGCTTCGAATGCCGTCGACAACGTGTCGTCGCGCATCGCGGACAATGTAGCGGGCGCGCGATCGTCACGCCACAGAATCCAGGCCGCGATCTTGCAGAACGTGACGGCTGGGAGGTGGGCATGCCGGAAAAGAAAACGATGGAGCGCGCGCGCGAGGATGCGCGCGAAGGCAAATCGGCGTCGACGCAGGCCGGCGAGTTCGTGCGCGAGGAGATGGAGCACATTCGCGAAGGCAAGCACGGCGCGAAGAACACCAAGCAGGCGATCGCGATCGGATTGTCGAAGGCGCGGCGTGCGGGCGTGAAGCTGGGGACGAAAAAGGGGACGCCGGCGCGGACGCGGCACAAGGCGGCGCAAGATCGCGCGGCGGCCAAGCGGCACAGAAAGCCGTCGCGGAAGCGGTCGCGCGCCGTCGAGGGAGCGCTGAAGCGGCAGCCGCGCAAGGCGGCGTCGCGTCGCTCGCTGAGCCGGCAGGCGAAGACGGTGGCGCACAAGCGGTCGCACGCCGATCGCAGCCGCTCGGCGAAGAAGGCGGCGCGCACGCGCAAGCGCGAAAAGGCGCGGCGCTGATCAGCGCTTCGTGAAGGATTGGATCTCGGCCCAGAAGCCGGCCATGTCGACGCGCTGGCGGTAGGTCGCGCGTAGGCCGAGCGGCGTGGCGACGGCGAGGGTCTCGTCGCCGCGTGGGGAGATCCAGGTGAGGCGGCCGCCGCGCGGGAGGAGCGCGGCGGCGTGGGCGAGAAAGTCGCGGAAGAGCTCGCCGGTCTGGCGGCGGTCGAGGACGCGGCGGCCCATCGGCGGGTTGGTGATGATCGCGGTCGGCGGAAGCGGCGGCGTGAAGGTGCGCGCGTCGGCGCGGGCGAGCGTGGCGTCAACGCGGGCGGCGGCGAGGTTGTCGCGGGCGCGGACGAGCGCGTCGTCGTCGGCGTCGCTGCCGATGAGCGCGCGCGCGGGGCCGAGGCGGGCGCGCTCGACCAGCTCGGTGGCGGCGCCGACGAACGGATCCCAGACGACGTCGTCGGGGCGCGCGCCGGCGACGCGGACGAGCGCGGCGGCGAGCGTGGGATGCGACGACGCCGGAACGTGGGCGACGCGGTAGGCGAACCGCGGATCGGGCAGGCCGCGCGGCCAGAGCTCGACGGAGAAGCGCTTGCCGCGCTCGCGCACGATCACTTCCCACAAGGTTGCGGTGGGATCGTTGATGAGCGCGGGGCGGCGCGCGGCGACGGCGGCGGCGACGCGGAAGGTGAGCGCGCGGCGGTGGCCGGCGTCGGACCATTCGAGGCGATAGCGGATGGGGCCGCGGGTGAACCGTGAGACGATGGCGAAGGCGGCGTCGGAGGCGAGCGCGGCGACTACGGCGGATTCGACGTCGTCGCCACCGGCGCGCAGCGGGAAGCCGAAGCGCAGCATGGTGCGCGCGCGCCACAAGGACGCCAGCGGGGCGCGCAGCGTGAGCGCGACGGTTTCGTCATCGAGGATTTTGCCGCCGAGCTCGTCGGCGAGGAGCGACGCCAGGCCGTGGCGGCAGTGGGCGACTAGCGGCAGCGGCGCAAGCGGCGCCACGTCGTCGAGGATGGCGCCGGCGTCGGCGCGGCCGAGGGTGCGACGGATCTTGACGCGCGCTTCGTGCGTGACGCGCCGGAGCTCGGCGTCGTCGGCGTCGTCGCGATCGCGATCGAGGAGGTCGAGCGCGTCGGCGCCGCCGAGCTTGCCGAGCGATTCGGCGAGGGCGCGGCGCAGCGCGGGCGGCGCGGAATTCCAACGCGCGAGGAGCGCGCGCTCGACGACGTCGGCGGCGACGCGTTCGGCGCCGAGCTTGCCGAGCGCGAGGGCGGCGTTGCGCGCGGTCTTGTCGTCGGCGTCGGCGATGCGCGCGACGAGAAAATCGATCAACGCCGGATCGTGCTTGGCTTGCGCGACGCGGCCGACCAGCCGCGTGAGGCGTGCGCGCGCGACCGGCGGCGCGGCGTCGAAGCGCGCGACCGCGGCCCGCGCGGCGTCGAGGCCGAGGCGGGCCAGCGCGCGCGATGCGGCTTCGGCGGCGTCGCGATCGCCGGCGGCGACGAGCCCGAACAGCGGCTCGACGTCGCCGCGCGCCGGCTGCCAGCCCTTTAGCTGCAGGGCGCGCGTCAGGCGCTCGGCGTCGGGAGATTCGCGCGTCATCGTCGGGGCGCGTATGTTTACATGAAGAGCATGTGGATGTGGATCGGGCTCGTCGCCGCGGCGACGCTGGCCGGCGCGATGAACGCGCTCGCCGGCGGCGGCACGCTGGTGACCTTCCCGTCGCTGCTCGCGTTCGGCGTCTCGCCGGTGGCGGCCAACGCCACCAGCACCGTCGCGCTCGTGCCCGGCGGCGTGGGCGCGTTCTGGGGCTTTCGCCGCGACGTGGCCGGCGATCGGCGCGAGCTCATCGCCATGACACTGCCGTCGCTGGTCGGCGGCGCGCTCGGGGCGCTTTTGGTCTTGTGGGTCGGCAACCGCACGTTCGCGCGCGTGGTGCCGTGGCTCATCTATGCGGCGACCGTGTTGTTCGTCGCGCAGGCGCCCATCCGCCGCTTCGTCGATCGCCGCATCGGCGCCGACGGCCACAAGCGGCGGCGTGCGCTGCAGGTCGTCGCGCAATTCTTCATCGCCGTGTACGGCGGATTTTTCGGCGCGGCGATGGGCATCTTGATGCTGGCGATGCTCGGTCTCGTCGGGCACGACAACCTGTCGCGCATGAACGGGCTCAAGAACTTCGCCGGCGTCGCCATCAACCTGACGGCCGCGGGCATCTTCGCCGCCAGCGGGCAGGTGCGTTGGCCGCTGGCGCTGGCGATGATGGCGGGCTCGGTCGCCGGCGGCTACGCGTCGGCGCGCGCGTCGCGGCGCGTGAACCAAGCGTGGGTGCGCGCGTTCGTCGTCGTGATCGGCGTCGTCATGGGCACATACACGCTCGTCAAATCGTTCTGACCTGCTACGATCGAAACATGCGCGCGGTGGTGCTCGCGCTTGTCTTCTTGGCGCTGCCGTCGCCGGCGCGCGCGACGCCGCGCATCGACGTCTACACGATGGGCACGGGCGACGATCTGTTCTCGGCGTTCGGCCACGCCGCCATCTGCGTCACCGACGAGCAGCGCTGGCCCTACGGGCGCTGCTACAACTACGGCACCGCGGATTTCACGACGCCGCTGCCGCTGACCTGGAACTTCATCCGCGGGCGCGCGCTCTTCTGGGTGTCGACGATGAACGCGGGACAGATGCTGCGCTACTACGCGTCGGTGGGGCGCCAGGTGTGGCGGCAGACGCTGCCGCTTTCGCCCGAGGAGGCGACCCGCGTGGCCGACGCGCTCGAGGCGTCCGCGCAAGAGAACGCCAAGTACTATCGCTATCACCACTTCAACGACAACTGCACGACGCGCATTCGTGACGTCGTCGATCGCGCCACCGGTGGGCGGCTGTCGCGCGATCCGACCGACGCCGGCAAGACGTTCCGTCAGTGGGCGCGCGGCGGCTTTGGCGGCAACGTCGGCATGCTGATGGTGAACGATCTGCTGCTCGGGCGGCCCGCCGATCGCCGCACCAATTCGTGGCAGGCGATGTTTCTGCCGTCGCAGCTGCGCCTCGAGCTGCAGAAGCGCTTCGGCGCGACGCCGGCCATCGTCATCGTCGGGCGGCCGTGGCCGAAGCCGGGCGCGACCTGGCTCGGGAGCGCGGCGTTCGTGGTGCTCGGCGCGCTCCTCGCGCTCGCGATCGCCGCGCATCTGCGCACGGGACGCGCGTTGGCGGCGTTCGTGCTCGGGCTTGTCGGCCTGGTCTTGTGGCTCTTGGCGGTGCTGTCGTCGTTTCCCGAGCTGCGGCAGAACGAGCTGCTCTTGTCGTTCTGGCCCTCGGACTTCGCGCTGCCGTGGCTGGGAGCGCGTTATCTGCGCGCGCGCCTGATCGCGCTCGCCATCGTGGTCGTGGCGCACGTCGGCCTCTTCGTGCAGCCGATCGCGCCCACGCTGATGGTGCTCCTGCCGATGGTGGCGTTGGCTATTCGAACATCTTGGCGACGGGGATGATCTCCACGTCGTTGTCGCCGGCGACGCCGAGCGGCAGCGCCTCGATCTTCTTGTCGGCGGCGAGCAGCGCCTCGGGCTTCTTGGGCACGTTGCCCTGCGCGTCCTTCTGGTAGTGCATCGGCGACGCCGCGTTGCTCACGATCGCCTTCTTCAGCGCGGCCGCGTTGGGGCCGACCATCACGATCTCGAGCTGCGGCCATAGCGTCTTCATCTTCGACCACACGCGGTTGACGTCGGCGGTGGTGACCTTGGCGATGTCGGCGCGCAGGTTGTCGAGGACGGCGCGCCGGCCGCCGAGCGCGTGGTCGTCGAGCGCGTAGCCGAGCTTGCGCGCGTCGGTCTGCGCGTAGAGCAGCACGTAGCCGTCGAGGAAGCCCTTGGTGCGCTCGACCTCGGCGTCGCTGAACGGCTCTTCGCCGACCGAGCGTTGCAATTCGTAGAGCGCCGCGCGCGTGGCGAAGAGCGCGTTCTCGTTCTGCACCGGGCGCAGCCAGATGGTGAATTCACCCTGACGGCGCGCGCGCCCGGTCTGCGCCGTCGCCGCGTCGCCGCCCTCCTGCACGAAGTGCTCGATGTACGCGTAGTCGCCGTAGTTGAGCCCGCGCAGCTCGCGCAGCCGCTGCATCAGGCGGCCGTTGAACTGGCGATGCTCGCCGAACGCCGAGCGCGCCACCAGCCAGGCGGCGAAGTCGGGGTTCTGGTGCGTGAGCGACCACGGCACGCCGATCGACACCGCCGTCGACGCCGTCGGCTTCTCGACGATGAGCACGCGCGGCTTGTGCGGCTGCTGCAGAGAGATCTGGACCAGTGGGGCGCCCGCCTCGGGCAGCACGGCGACGGCGGCCTTGAGCTTGTCGACGACGTCGGGCGTGTAGCCGCCGGCGACGCCGATGGTGAGCCGGTCGCGCGAAAAGACGCGCGCCGCCTGCTTCTTCACGTCGTCGAGCGTGATCTTGCGAAGATCGGACACGTGGCCGAGCGTGAGGCGACCGTAGCGGTGGCCGCGGAACATCAGCTCCTCGAGCGCTTCCTTGCCCAGGTTCTCGTCGTCGCCCTGACGCAGCCGCTTCTCCACGTCGTTGACGGCGGCGTCGCGCAGGCGCGCGAACTCGGCGGCGTCGAAGCGCGGATGCGCGACCATGTCGCCGAGGATCGCGATCATCTTCTGCACGTGATCGCGGTGCACGTTGGCGAAGAAGGTCGTCTGCTCCTTGTCGACGCGCACGTGCACGTTGGCGGCCATGGGGAAGAGCGCCTCGAGGAGCTGCTTGGCCGAGAGGGACTCGGTGCCGCCTTCGGCCATGATGCGCGCGGTCAGGTAGGTGAGGCCCGCCTTGCCGGGCGGATCGTCGACGGCGCCGGCCTGAAACTGGAGCTGCATGGCGACGCCGGGGTGCGCGTTGGGCGGCAGCGGCAGCGTGACGAAGCCGGGCGAGCCGCCGGGGACCGAAGGAGTGCCGGCGAAGGCGGGCGTGGCCAGCGCCGCGAACAGCGCACACGTGATGAGGCGCCTCATTTTCCACCTCCGGTGGTGAGCGTGACGGTGGTGCGGTTGGCCTCGGTCAGCCACTTCTTGGCGAACGCGGAGAGCTCGGCGGGCTTGAGCCGGTCGATGCGCGCGTAGAGCTTGTTGAACGCGTCGAGGTCGCCAGTAGCCGACGTGGTGATGGCCAGCGTGATGGCGACGCGCGCCGCGGTGTCGAGGCGCATGATGGCGCCGTACTTCAGGTTCGAGCGCACGGCGTCGAGGCGCGCGACGTCGACGTGGCCGGCGGCGAGCTTTTGGATCTCGTCGAGGATCGCCTTGTTCACGGTGTCGACGTCGGCGGCGTTCTTGACGCGCGCTTCGACGCCGAAGAGATACGGATCGCGCGAACGCTCCCACTCACTGTCGAGATCGTCGACGAGCTGGCGGCCGAGGACGAGATCGGTGTGCAGCACGCTCGTCGGACCGAAGAGGTAATCGGAGAGCACCGACTGCACCGCGGTGGCTTCGAGATCGCTCGCGGCGGGCGTGTGCCAGCCGAGGTAGAGGCGCGGCAAGGTCGGCGACTTCCAATCGACGTGCGCCGTGCGCGGCGCGGTCTGCGGCGGCTCGACCGGGATCTTGGCGGCGTCGAGCTTGCCCTTCCAGCCGCTGTACGCCTTCTGCAGATGCGCGAGCGTCTCCTTCTTGTCGAAGTCGCCGGCGACGATCAGCGTGGCGTTGTCGGGCGTGTAATAGCGACGGAAGAATTCGCGCGAGTAGGCGAAGCCCGACGGCATCGCCTTGACGTCGTCGAGATAGCCGATGGTCGTGTGGCGATAGGTGTGCTTGGTGTACGCGGTCTCGGCGATCTTCTCCTCGAGCTTCTGCTCGGGGTTCGACGCGCTCTTGGCGTACTCGCCGAGAATGGCGCCGGCTTCGGTCTTGAATTGATCTTCGCTGTAGTCGAGGTGCTGGAAGCGATCGGCTTCGTAGTCGATGATCGTCGGCAGCGCCTTGGACGGGCCGTAGAGGAAGTAGATGGTCTGATCGTTCCACGTCGACGCGTTGGTGTTCTGGCCGAGCTTGGTCATGGTGTTGCTCCACTCTTCGCCCGAGTGGGTGGGCGTGCCGCGGAAGATCATGTGCTCGAAGAAGTGCGCGTAGCCGGAGCGGCCCGCTTCGGGCTCGTTGCGGCTGCCGACGCGCATCAGCGTGTAGTAGGCGACGAGGCCGGGCGAGTCGTAGGGCACGAAGACGATGCGCAGGCCGTTGGGCAGCGTGTGCACTTCCGTGGGGAACGGGAAGGCTTTGGTGCTCGCTGCCGGTTTGGCGACGGCCGGGGCGGCGATCGCGAGGGCGGCGGCGAGGAGTACGGCGCGCATGGGAACCTCCGTGGCTCGGAGGCGTAGACCATGCGCGCGGCGGCGTCAATCGATTCTCGACGGTGGCGATCGCGCACTGCGTCGAGAATCGGGCCCGAATCGGGTACCATGCGCGGGTCATGACGAGCGAAGCGCGCGGCGCAAAGACCATCCTCGTGACCGGCGCCAGCGACGGCATCGGGCGCGCGGCGGCGCGTCAGCTCGGCGAGCGCGGCGCACGCGTGGTCGTGCACGGGCGATCGCCCGAGAAGGCCGCGCGCGTGGCCGACGAGCTGGCGCGCGAGACCGGGCGCGACGCGTTCGTGCCGGTGGCGGGCGACTTGGCGCGGCTCGACGATGTTCGCGCCCTCGCCGCCGACGTGGCCGCGCGTTTTTCGCCGCTCGACGTGCTGGTCAACAACGCGGGCATCTTCGCGCGCACGCGCGAGCTCTCGGCCGACGGGTTCGAGCTGACGCTGGCGGTGAACCAGCTGGCGCCGTTTCTCCTGACGCATCTATTAATAGATGCGCTGGCGCCGTCGGCGCGCATCGTCTTCGTGTCGTCGAACGTGCATCGCAGCGTGCGCGCGCTCGACTTCGACGATCTCGACCGCGCGCGCGACTGGGACGGCTACGCCGCGTACGCCGATTCGAAGCTGATGAACGCCGCGACCGCGTTCGAGCTGGCGCGCCGCCTCGAGCCGCGCGGCATCACCGTCAACGCCATGCACCCCGGCGTGATCGCCACGAAGCTGCTGCGCGGCGGCTTTGGCATGAGCGGGGGCGCCGGCCTCGATCGCGGCGCCGCCGGCGAAGTGAAGCTCGCCCTCGATCCCGCGCTCGCCGGCATCACCGGCCGCTACTTCGATCAAACCGAGGAGTCGAAAGCATCGGCATTGGCAAACGACCGCACGCTTCAGTCCAAGGTTTACGAAGTCTGCCTGGAACGAACCGGCGCGAAGGCGATGTAGGAACCTGCTCCAAACTTTTCTTGGGGGGAGTGGTCCACTCTACTTCGAGAAAGGAGAATTATGTTTTGTTTGCTCCCTCTGATCTCCCTCACTCCCAACTCCCGCTAAACGCAGGTTCCTTTCGGTTCTATCGGTACGGCGTGTTCTTGGCTGGGGTTCCTCTCAGACGCGACGTGTTGGCCGATTCCAGCTTGGCGCCGTCGAGCTTCGCGCCGTCGATGTCCACGCGATCCAGGTTCGCTTCGCGGAAATCGCAGTCGGTCAGATCCGCTCCGCGCATATCCGCGCGCTCGAGGTTCGAGCCCGAGAAATTCGCGCCCCACAAGCGTGCGCCGCGCAGATCGCAGCGCTCCAGGTTCGAGCTCGATAGATCCGCTCCTGCCAGATCCGCGTCGCGCAAGGACGCCTTCTCCAGGTTGCAGCCGTTGAATGACACCGAAACGCCGTGCACGCCGTCGAGTCGCACCTCTTCGAAGTTGCTGCGGCGAAAGGTCGCACCTTCGATCTTGGCGTTGCGCAAGTCGCACTCTTCGAAGTTGCAGCCCTCGGCGCGCGCGCGCGTCAGGTCCGCGCCTTCGAGCACGGCCTCCTCGAAGTTGGCGCCGCGCGCCGACGCATCGACGAGCAGCGCGCGCGACAGATCGACCTCCTCGACGTTCGCGCCGTCGAGCGTCGCGCCGCTCAGGTCGGCGTCGCGCAGATCGGCCTCCTCGAGGTTCGCGTTGCGCAGCCGCGCGCGCGCCAGGTTGGCGCCGCCCAGGCGCGCCGATTCGAGGTTGGCGCCGGCGAGATCGAGCTCGGCCAGATTCGCGCCGCCGAGCTCGGCGCGCGCGTCGACGGCCTTCTGCACGGCGTCGGCGAGGTCGTACGCCTCGCCGCTCCACAGCACGTGGCCGTCGCGATG
>DASXOU010000959.1:0-6308 GCA_036494045.1 Polyangia bacterium
CCATCGCGCCCGCCCCGAGCTGCCGGACGATTTCGTAGCGTCCCGCGATCACCGACCCGATCACGGCCACCACCGTAACATGAACCTTTCGTCACCCACGGTGTTAGATAGGGCATGCGCAAACTCGTGTTGGTCGCGGTCGTGTTGGTTCCCTCGCTTGCGCTCGCCCAGGGCGCGCCGGTCTTGAAGACGCCGGTGCCGTCGTCGGCGGCGAAGATCGAGCAGACAGTCGGGCTCACCACGTTGTCGGTCGACTATCACCGCCCGGCGGTGAACGGCCGCAAGATCTGGGGCGAGCTCGTTCCCTACGGTCAGGTGTGGCGCGCCGGCGCCAACGAGAACACCACGTTCTCCACGTCGTCGGCGATCAAGGTGCAAGGCAAGCCGCTCGCCGCCGGCACCTATGGCCTGCACATGATCCCGACGGCGAACGACTGGACCGTCATCTTCAACAAGGTCAACACCGCGTGGGGCAGCTTCGCCTACGATCAAAAGGACGACGCCCTCCGCGTCACCGTGCATCCGACGAGCACGAGCGAGCACGAAGAGCGCCTCGCCTATCGCTTCGACGATCCGACCGACAAGTCGGCGACGATGGTGCTGCGCTGGGAGAAGCTGGCGGTGCCGGTCAAGATCGAAGTCGACACGCCGCTCGTCGTCATGAATTCGATGCGCGGCGAGCTCAAGGGCATCGCGCAGTTCTTCTGGGAACCCTTCGTGCAGGCGGCGAATTACTGGACCGCCAACGGCGGCAACCTCGACGAGGCGCAGCGCTTCGCCGACAAGGCGCTGACCTTCGGCCCGCACTTCCGCTCGCTCCGTTCGCGCGCGATGGTCTACGAGAAGAAGGGCGACAAGAACAAGGCCGAGGCGCTGCGCGGCGAGGCCATGAAGGTCGCCGAGGAGGCCGACCTCAACAACCTGGGCTACTTCTTGATCCAGCAGAAGAAGCTCGACGAGGCGATCGCCATCTTCGCCAAGAACGTCAAGGACCATCCGCAGTCGTGGAACGTCTACGACAGCCTCGCCGAGGCGCAGGCGATGAAGGGCGACAAGTCCGCCGCCGTCGAGAACTACACGCGCGCCCTGGCGATGGTCAAAGACGACGCCAACAAGAAGCGCATCACCCAGGTTCTCGGCAAGCTCAAGTAGCCGGCCGCTACATTAATGATCGGTCGGCGTCGGGCAGGTGCTGAACGGCGAGCGCGTCGGCGATCACCAGGCGCGCGCCGTCGGCGGCGACGCGCGTGACTGCGCAGTTTTCGATGGCGACGGTGAGCGCCATCGTCGCCGCCGGCGTCGCCGCCGCGGCGTGGCCGCACAAGTGCAGCGTCGCCGCCATCGGTCCGGCCGAGGTGACGAGGAGAGTCGTGGTCGCGTGCGCGCGCAGGTGCGCGAGCGCGTCGCCGATGCGCGCCGCGAACATGGCGAACGACGGCAGCGCCGGCGCGGCGACTTCGCCGTCGGCCCAAGCGGTCATCGCGCGTTGCAAGAGCGCGCGGATCTCCTCGTCGCTGTAGTCGAAGCGCCGCTCGGCGACGGCGCGCGCCACCGGATCCGAATCGACGAAGCGCGGCAGCCACAACGCCAGGATGTGCCCGAGCGGCAGCTCGTCCGAGCCCCCAAGCTCGATCGCGTCGGGCAGCGCCACGCCGGCGGCGCGCGCGGCCTCGACGAGGTGGCGCGCGGTGTCGCGATGGCGCCGCCGCGGCCCGCAGAAGACCGCGTCGAAGCCGATGCCGGCGCGCGCGAAGTGCCCGCCGAGATGCGCCGCCTGCCGCGCGCCCAGCGCCGACAACACGTCGTAGTCGTGCGCGCGCGCCGAGGCCTGCCCGTGGCGCACGACGAAGATTTGCGGCGAGGCCATCAGCGCGCGGCGCGGCTCTTCTCGTCGATGAGCTCGATCTTGTAGCCGTCGGGATCCTGCACGAACGCGATCACCGTCGTGCCGTGCTTCATCGGCCCCGGCTCGCGCGTGATCTTGCCGCCGGCGGCGCGGATCTTCTCGGCGGTGCCGTAGATATCGTCGACGCCGAGCGCGATGTGGCCGAACGCGTTTCCGAGCTCATAGCTCTTGGTGTCCCAGTTGTGGGTCAGCTCGATCTCGGCGTGCTCGGGATTTTTGCCATAGCCGAGGAAGGCGAGGGTGAACTTGCCGTCGGGAAATTCCTTGCGCGAGAGGAGCTGCATGCCGAGCACGTCCTTGTAGAACGCGATCGAGCGCTCGAGATCTCCCACGCGCAACATCGTATGAAGGATGCGCATGCGGCGCATCATAGCCCGACGCGCTACAATAGGATCATCATGCTGCTCGCCATCCTCGTCGTCGGCGCCGTCGCCTTGTACTACTTCGGCGTGCGTGCGGCCGCGTGGGCGGCGGGCGCTACGCTGCTGCTCTGCCTGGTCGCGCTCTTCGCGCCCGGCTGGGCGACGGCGATTCACGCGTTCATCGCCGCCGGCGTGTTCGCGCTCTGGCGCATCGGCGGCAAGCGCCAGCGGCCGCCCGACGCCGTCATCGCCGTGCGCCTCCTGCGCGCCGCGGTCAAGCGCGCCTGGTCGACGGTGCGCGTCCTATGGGGCGGCAAAGACGATCAGCGGTAGCGCTTGCGCGGCGACGTCCGCGACTGTAAGACTCGGGACATGGACGATCACGCTCCGCAGAAGCCGTACCCGCCCGACGCCACCGGTTTCGACCGCAAGATGCTGCAGCTCTCGGCCGCCATCGGCATCCTCACTCTCGCCGGCTTCATCATCGCCATGGGCCTCAGCATGTATCTTCTGCCGAACGCGCCGCCGTCGGTGCTCGGCGCTCCCCTGTTGTAGCCCGCTTGCCCGGCCGCCGCGCCGACCTTAAGGGGTCAGCATGGCCAAGACGATGATCGTGTGCGGCTACGGTCCGGGGATCTCCAACGCTGTCGCCGAGCGCTTCGGCCGCGAAGGCTTCAAGCTCGCGCTGGTCGCGCGCAACGCCGCTCGGCTCGACGCTGCGGCCAAGCGCCTGCGCGCCGAGGGAATCGTGGCCGAGCCGTTCGTCGCCGACCTCGGCCGCCCCGACAGCGCGCGCACGCTCGTTCAAAAAGTGCGCGCCAAGCTGGGACCGATCTCGGCGTTTGAGTGGACCGCGTACAGCCCGGCGGTCGGCGATCTCCTCGGCGCCGACGCTGATGCCGTGCGCTCGCTCTTCGACGCGGCCATCGCCGGCCTGCTCACCGTCGTGCAAGAAGCGCTGCCCGACCTGCGCAGCGAAAAGGGCGCCATCCTCGTCACCAACGGCGGGCTCGCGCTCATCGACGAGAAGGTCGACGCCGTCGCCGTGAGCTGGAACGCGATGGGCCTCGCGCTCGCCAACGCCGCCAAGCACAAGCTGGTCGCGCTCTTGGCGCAGAAGCTCAAGGGCGACGGCGTCTACGTCGGCGAGGTGATGGTCAACGGCACCGTCAAGGGCACCGCGTTCGACAAAGGCAACGCGACCATCGATCCCGCGCTCATCGGCGAGAAGTTCTGGCAGCTCTATCAGACGCGCGCGGTCACCTTCGCCAACATCTGACGCTACGGCGCGACGAAGCGCACGCGCCCGAAGCGCGACGCGCGGTGGAAGTTGCCCTGTCCGCGCAGCGGCGACCACGCGAGCGAAAAGCGCTGCCCGTCGCGGAACGAGTAGAGGTTGAGCCGCCACACGTCGCCCGGCTTGGGCGGCACCGCCACGCGCGCGTTCGCGATCGCGCGCCACGGCAGCTTCATCTCGATGCTGTAGAAGCTGCCGCGCGCGACGTACGCTGCGCGCTCGACGCCGCTCGACCAATCCTGGTGGCCGAAGATCGTGGCCGCGCCGGTGCCGGTGCGCGGCGCGTTGTAGTCGTCGAAGTGGCTGTCGAAGACCGCGCCGCCGACGTCGACCTGCAGCTCGTAGTAGTCGCGGTTGTCGCCCGGATCGCCCGGCTGCAAGACCAGCTCGACGCCCGACGATTTTCCCCAGACGTGCGGATCGACCGCGTCGCGCATGAACGGCGCCACCGGCGACTGATCGCGCACGACCACGCCGAGCCACAGCGCGTCGTCGGTCCAACCGACGCGGGCGAACGCCGCCACCGGCGACTTCGGCACGGGCGCGCCGCTGCCCGGATCGACGAGCGGCCCGAGCACCGCCGCGCCCGCCCACGCCGCGTCGTCGAGCTTGCCGTCGACGACGGGCGCGCTCGCCAGCTTGGGCACGGCGAGCGGCTCGCCGGCGATGGTCGGCTCGCCGCGATGCTCGACGGCCGTCGTGGCCCACGACGGATCTTTGGGATGACAGCCGCTGACGAGGAAGAGAACGACGAGGAGCGGTGGGCGCATGCGCCCACCGTCATATCACGCGCGCGTACGACGGCGGCGCGCGACCACGAGCGCGCCGGCGACGACGAAGAAGAGCCAGCCGCCGGCGATCGGCGCCGAGGCGCTCATCGCGCAGCCGCTCGAGCCGCCGCCGTTGTTGCCGTTGCCGCCCGAGCCGCCGTTGCCGCCGGTGCCGGTGCCGCCACCGCCGCCGGTGCCGTCGCCGCCGCCGGTGCCGTCACCGCCGCCCGCGCCGCCCGTCGCCAGATCGGGCGCCGGCGGTTGCGCCATGTCGGGCGCCATCGCCATGTCCGCCGGCGGTCCGCTCGACGGCGGCAGCGTCTTCATCACCGCCGCGTTCGGCGATCCGTTGCCGGTCGGGCCGTCCCAGCCGGTGCCGGCCGTGCACAGCGGTGCGCCGCAGCTGCCGTTGGTGCCCGAGGCGATGTCGTAGAACGCCGTCGTGTTCTTGTAGACCCACGACGCGTCGATGAAGCCGTGGCCCGTCGCCGCGAAGATGCCGGCGGTGAGCGGCGAGGCGCACGAGGTGCCGGCGACCGGCTCCTGCCCGCCGTTGTGGATGGTGAGGATGTTGCTCGCCGCCGCCGCGACGTCGGACGCCATGCGGAAGGTGCAGCTCGGGTCGGCGGTCTGGTAGCTCGGCTTCGGGATCGACTTCGAGCACGAGCTGCCGCCGTCGGCCCACGCCTTCTCGGTCCACGCGCGCGTCCCCGACGCCGTCTTCGACAGCGTCGTGCCGCCGACGCCGATCGCGTACGCCGACGTCGACGGATAATCGGGGCCCTGCCCGCCGTCGTCGTAGCCGTCATCGCCGGTGGCGACGAAAATCGCCGCGTGCGTGGTGGTGTCGAAGTAATGCTCCATCGTCGGCTCGGTGCCGTCTTCGGGTCCGCCCCAGCTGTTGCTGATGACGCCGGCGCCGAGCGTGGCCGCGGTCTGCTGCGCGATGTTGAGCCCGTCGTCCATGTCGCTGTTGGTGAGCACGAGGACGATCTTGCAATTGGGGCAGGCCGCCGACGCCATGTCGAGGTCGAGCGCGGTCTCGCCGGTCCAATCGTCGTTCGACGGCGCCGCCGGCGGCATGGGCGTCGTGTTGCCGTCCTGGTTGACGATGGTGAGGCAGCCCGACGCGACGGTGCAGGGCGGCAGGCTGTACATGCTGCGGTACATCGCCAGATCGCTCTCGGCGCTCGGATAGGCGAACGCGTCGGTGATGCCGATGGTGAGCCCGCTCTTGAGCGTCGTATCGATGCCGTAGGCCGATTCGAGATCGGTCGCGCCGAGCGAGCCCGAGGCATCGGCGACGACGCCGGTGCGCTTGTTCATGAGCTTGCTCGAGTAGCACTTCCATTTGCCCGTGTTGCAGTTGCGGACGCGCACGAGATCGGGATCGACTTGTCCGTCGCCACCGACGGCGGGTGCAGTGGCAGCCGGCGCGCTCGGCGCCGACGGAGCGCCGCTGCACGCGACGAACGCGAGCGCGAGCGGGACGACAAGTGTAAAGCGCAGTTGAGCACGGCGAATCATGACGGCTCCTTTGGCTGACGCCCCCGCCGTTGAGCAAAGCAGCGGCCAATCCGCATCATCCTTATGAGCGAGCAATTCCGACGGTTTCGTGCGTTTGCAACCGGCAGGCGGCGTGGAAAAGCGCCCCGTCCCCGCCGCGATCGGCGCCTGGGAGCCGGTGCCCCGCCGCCGTGCACGAGGAGTTGCAACCACGCGCGTGCAGCGAGGGCGGATTCACCGTTTTTCGGCTCGTACCAAGGTGCGTCGTCGACGCCTCAGGATCACTCTCGGTCCCCCGGATCACGCGATGCCGCGCCGGGTGTAGCCGCGTCAAGCCGCTCGCTTGCGCGGATCGGCGGGGCTCTGCGCAGTTGGCCGGCGAATTGCTGAGAGAGGCGGCGGGGGAACACTGTCGATGGGAGCGCCGATGAAGACACCGTATCTGATCCTCCTCCTCGCTGCCGGCT
>DASXOU010000960.1:0-5403 GCA_036494045.1 Polyangia bacterium
GGCGCGCGCGACGTGCGCGCCGTCGCCGGCGGCGTCGAGTTCGGCGGCGGCGCCGACGTGCTCTATCGCGCCAACTTGTGGCTGCGCACGGCGACGCGCGTGCTCGTGCGCGTCGGCACCTTCGAGGCGCGCGAGTTCGCCAAGCTGCGCCGCCGCGCCGCCACGCTGCCGTGGGAGCGCTTCGTCGATCCGTCGCGCCCGCTCACCGTCGCCGCGTCGCAATCGGGCAGCCGGCTCTATCACACCGGCGGCATCGCCGAGAACCTGACGGCGGCGATCGGCGATCGCCTGCGCGAGAAGCTGCCGACGCGCGAAACCGGCGCCGGCGAGACGCAGAAGGTGCTGGCGCGCGGTGTGGCCGACCTCTTCACCGTCAGCGTCGACAGCTCGGGCGAGCTCCTACACCGTCGCGGCTGGCGCCAGGAGATCGCGCACGCGCCCATCCGCGAGACGCTCGCCGCCGCGCTGCTCTACCTGTGCGGCTGGGATCCGGCGACCCCGCTCGTCGATCCGATGTGCGGCGCCGGCACGCTGCCGCTCGAAGCCTGCGCCATCGCCATGCGCCTGGCGCCCGGCCTGTCGCGCAGCTTCGCCTTCGCCACCTGGCCCACCTTCGACGCCGCGCGCTTCGCCGCGCTCCACGACGAGGCCGAGGCCGCGCGCCTGCCCGCGCCGCCGGCGCCGATCGTCGGCAGCGATCGCTCGCCCGCCGCCGTCACCGCCGCCACGCACAACGCCGAGCGCGCCGGGCTCGCCGCGCACGTCACGCTCGTGCAATCGGAGCTCGACGAGCTGCAGCCGCCGCCTGGCCGCGGCACCGTGATCATGAACCCGCCCTACGGCCGCCGCCTCGGCGATCCGCGCGCGCTGCGCTCGCTCTACGCCGCCATCGGCCGCGCCCTGCGCGCGCGCTTCGGCGGCTGGCGCGCCGCGCTGCTGGTGTCGGACGCGCGGCTCGTCGACGCCGTGGGCGCGCGCACCATCGCCGAGCACCCGCTCGTCAACGGCGGGTTGCGAGTCCGCCTGCTCGAGCTGGATTTGGGTAAGATGCGCCCGTGAACCACCTACTCCTGGCAACGACGATCGCGTTCGCCGCCGGCTGCTCGTTCGATCCCGGCATGGCGAGCGTCAACAAGGACATGAGCGCCGGCGGCGGCGATCTCGCTGGCATCACCGACATGACGCCGGCCGGCACCGACCTGACGATGGTCTGCACGCCCGGCGACTCGACGTGCGCCGCCGGCATGCTCTCGGTATGCAACGCCGACGGCACCGGCTTCGACACGTCGACGTGCGAGATCGGCTGCAACACCGCCGGCGTCGCCTGTCTGGCGCTGCAGCCGACGGCGCCCGCCGTCGCCGGCGACTTCGTGTACGCGGGGCTCAAGGAGCCGACCATCGCCGCGTCGCAGACGCTGCTCGTGTTCGACGTCGACTCCGGCGAGATCAAGGACGGCGGCGGCGCGAGCGTGCGCATGCCGAACGCCGATCCGATGGCGCGCAACGTGGAGAACGGGATCGGCTTCCACGTCGCCTCCGGCGTCGGCGTGTGGACGTTCGCGAAGCTCACGCTGCCGGCGACGGCGACGATCGTGTTCAAGCACTCGGCGGCGGCGGCGGGCGCGGCGATCTTGTCGGCGACCGATCTGACGATCGCCGGCACCATCGACGCGCGCGGTTACACGGATCCCACGCAAGCGCTGATGGCGACCTCGACGCTATGCACCGGCACCGTCGCCGGCCCGGGCGGCACGATCGGCGCCTCGGGCGCCACCGCCGCGACCGGCACCGGCGCCGGCGGCTCATCCGACGTGACGGCGGGCGGCGGCGGCGGCGGCTATGGCGCGGCCGGCGGTATCGGCGGCAATCACGGTGGGACGCCCGGCGGAATCGCGGGCACCACCGCCGGCGCCGCCGCGATCAATCCGCTCCTCGCCGGCTTCGGCGGCGGATGCAGCGGCACCGCCGGCACCACCAACGGCGGTGGCGGCGGTGGCGGTGGCGCGTTGCAGCTCGCAGCCGAAGGCACGATCACGGTCAGCGGCGGTATCAACGCCGGCGGCTGCGGCGGCGCTGCCGGCGCAGCGGCCCATGGCGGTGGCGGTGGCGGCTCCGGCGGCGCGATCCTCATCGAAGCACCGACGGTGCACGTGACCGCGACCGGAATCCTGGCCGCGAACGGCGGCGGCGGCGGCGCCGGCGGCGACGCGGCTTCCACGGCCGGAACCCCCGGCAAGACGTCCGAAGATCCCGCAAGCGGTGGAATGACGGGCAGCGCGGGCGGCGCCGGCGGCGCCTTGGGCGCGGAGGCCGGCCTGCCCGGCACCGGCGGCAACGGCGCCGGCGGCGGTGGCGGCGGCGTCGGCCGTGTGCGCCTCAACTCGAAGTCGGGCGCGGCACTCGACACCAATTCGACGGTCAGCCCCGCAGCGACGCAGGCGACCGTCGTCCTTCAGTAGCGACTACAGGCTCGGTACGACCGTGACGTGGCCCTTGCGCGGGCACGCCAACCCGGGCCGCGACTTGCGCTTGCAGTCGACGATGTGCTCCGAGTAGTCGTAATCGTAGCCCGCCTGCGACGGCGTCAGCGTCTCCGTCGCTTCCCACGTGCAGCCGTCCTGGAAGTCGTAACGGCTCGTGAAGCGCACGACCTTGCCGTCGCTGGCGTCGTGCGGCATCACGACGTCGCCGTCGTTCCACGCCGAGCCGTACACGCACGCCGCGTCCGACTCGGTCTCCAGCACCAGCCGATACGACGCTCCGGACGCCGGCGACGCGGGCGAGCTGCCGATCGCCGCCGCCAGCACGCCGCCGACGACGAGCGCGCCGCCGACACCGACCACGCGCCGTACCACCAGGCGCCACGCGGAGAGGGTCACAGACCGAAGCAGCAACATGAGCACACCTCCGACAGTCCAATTGTACGCCGGATCGGCGGCTCCTGCCTCCTATTAACTCCTGATTACGCGCTGCCGCTTTGATTTAGGGAGCAGTTTGGCGGCGTTTTGACTCTTCGAGAATCTGGATCCCCGAGACCAGCGACCAGATCCAGGTCGCGAGCAACATCGGAAATCCAATCAAGACCAGGCACAGCGGAAAGCTCACCACCCACAAGACCAGCTGCACCACACCCTGCGACGTGCGCCCGGCGACGAGCGAGCCGACGCCGGGGATGAGGATGTTGAGCACCATCGCCGTCACCGCGGTGCCGTCGGACGGCGCGCTCACGTGCACCATCTGCCCCGGCGCCGCCGTCCTCGCCAACGGCGGATTGGCCGACGGCCGCTCCGTCGGACGCCCGGGGATCGTGAAGAACACGTTGCCCTCGTCGTCGACCTCGCGGCCGATGACGTCGCGCGCCGCCATGTCCTCGAGCTTGTCCGACACCTCCGCCGTCGGCATGCGCAGCGCGTGCGCCACCGACGGCACGTTCAGCGTCGCGGTCGACTTGTAGGCGAACTCCAAGAAGCGCACCTCGAAGTCGTCGATCGGCTTTCCCGGCGCTTGCGGTTGCGCGCCCTTGAAATCGGGCTCGACCGGCTTCGACAAGTCCGCCTGGCAGTGCTTGCAGCGCACCGCGACCTTCTTGATCTCCTCGCCGCAATACGGACACGGCTTGGTGTCGTTCGTCGACGGTGGCGTCGGCGGTTGCGTCGGCGGCGGCGGTCCCGAGTCTTCGGCCATAGCGTCTCCCATGTTGCAAGAAAGCGCGCCACGTGCGGTAAAAATTCCGCTATGATGAGATGTGGCGCACTTGTCGACCGATTCGCACCTGCCCCAGCACGGTCGCGGCACGGTGGTCACGCGCCATCCCGCGACGATTCGCCGCGTCGCGCAGGCGCTCGGCGCCGTCGGCATCGGCGTCAACCACGCGCTCTCGCCGGCGCAGATGCCCAAGGCCGCGCCGGGCGAGCTCAAGGTCGCGGTCCTCGATCTCGACGTCGATCCCGATGCCGAGCCGCTCACGCTGGTGCGCGAGGTCGCCGAGCACTATCCGGCGATTCCGATCGTCGTCACCGCCGGCGTGCGTGCCAAGCGGCGCCTGCTGGCCGCGCTGCAGGCGCCGGCGGTGCATCACGTCGTGCCCAAGCTGGGCGGCTGGCTCGATCTGCCACCCGAGCAGCGCAGCTTCGACGGCCCCGACGAGCAGGATCTGGCGATCGCCCTGCGCCGCGGCTTCTCCGACGGCGACGCGCCGCTCGGCGCGCATCCCTATTTGATCCAGGGCTTCTCGACGACCGAAGCGGTCGTGCACTCCACGTCCGACAAGGACGAAGCGATCGACGCCGTCATGGAGCTGGCCGCCGCGCTCGAGCTCTCCGACGAGAAGAAGCGACGCATCGAGGTCGCCACCGAGGAGCTCCTGCTCAATGCCATCTACGATGCGCCGCGCGACGCCGGCGGCACCGCCGTGCACGCCAAGCTCGATCGGCGCACGCCCGTCGAGCTCGCGCCCAATCAGCAGGTCAAGCTGCACTACGGCTGCGACGGCCGCAACTTCGTCGTCAGCGTGGTCGACCGCTTCGGCGCGCTCGAGCGCGGCAACATCCAGCGCTCGCTGGTCAAGCTGCTCGACCCGCAAGGCGCGCGCCCGGCGCCGGGCACGAGCGGCGCCGGCCTCGGCCTCATGCTCACCTTCGGCGCGGCCAATCAGCTCGTCGCCCACTCGGTGCGCGGCCGCTTCACCGAGGTCACCGCCGTCATGCACGTCTCCGGTTCCAACCGCACCGCGCTGGCGCGCGGCAGCGCTCTTCACCTGTACCTCGACGGAGCACAGTAGGAAAAATGGTCAAGATCGAGATCGGCCCCAGCGACGACGGCGGGATCCGCGCCACGCTCGCCGGCAAAATCGACGAGAAGTTCGACGGCCACCAGATCCTCGAGGCGGCGCAGCCGGGCCAGCGCGTCACCTTGCGCCTCGACGGCGTGCGCGGCATCTCGTCGCTCGGCGTGCGCGCGCTCGAGCACTTCATGACGAAGCTGGGCACGCGCGACGTCGTGCTCGAAGAGATCTCCGCCGCCGTCGCCAATCAGGTGACGATGATTCCGAACCTGCTCGGCCGCGCCACCGTCAAGTCGGCCAAGCTGCCGTTCATCTGCCCGAGCTGCGGCGCCGAAGAGGCGCGCAGCATTCCCTATCTGGCGGGGGCCGCCACCGCGCACGCGCCGGCGTGCAGCGCGTGCGGCGCCAAGATGGAATTCGACGGCTTTTCCGAAGAATACCTACCGCATTAGTTTCGCGATTCGTTTCGCGCGAAACTAAAAGCGTATTGCGCGATAGTCGCCCTTGTCAGCGCGGCCCATGCGCGGCGCCACGACCTTCTCGTACGGCACCGGCGCCGGCCGTCCGGCCGCGCTGGGGCGCGCGAGCAGACGCGCGATCTGCTCTTCCACGACTTCGCT
>DASXOU010000961.1:0-1567 GCA_036494045.1 Polyangia bacterium
CTCGGCGTCGACGGCGCGCGCGCGCGGGCCAAGGCGGTGATGGACGAGGGGCTGCGCGCGCTCGAGCCGTTCGGCGCGCGCGCCGAGGCGCTGCGGGCGTTGGCGCGCTACACCGTCGAGCGCGATCGCTAGCGGCGAACGTCAGCGGCAGACGACGTCGACTTCGTCGTCGCGGCTGAAGAAGACGCGGTCGCCGTCGACGACGGCGTTGCTGACGCCGCCGCTGACGAAGCCGACGGAGGAGCCATCGGTCGGGATGCGCTGGATTCCCCCGGCGCAGGTGAAGTACAGCTCGCTGCCGACGAGCTGGATCCACGGATTGCTGGTGGTGACGAGCGCGTCGCCATAGATCGAGCGCGGCAGCGCGCCTGGTGCATCGATGCCCCAGACTCCGCCGCGATCATCGACCACGTAGGCGGTGTCGAAGTCGACCGCGACGGCGATGTCGTTGGTCAAACCGCGGTCGGCCAGCGTCGTGACCGCGCCGCTGGTGCGGTCGACGCGATTGACCACGCCGCCGCCGGCGACGAACACGTGCCACGCGTCGATGGCGAGCGCGCCCGGCGGCACGTTGGCCATGAACTCGATCGGGTTGCCGAAGGTATGGACGTTCCACAGGCCGTCGGCGTTGCTGAAGTAGACAATGCCGCCGTCGACGACGAGATCGCGGATGGGCGACGTGTCGGCGAGCCGCATGCTGGTGCCGGCGGCGAAGGGATAGGCCCATAGCAGCGAAGTCCGGTCGGCGTAGGTGCTCCAGTAGACGCCGTCGGCATCGACGGCGAGGCCGGCCACGCCGTAGCTGGCGGCGCTGGCGTCGAGGTTGGCGCTGGTGAGCTTCTGCGCAGCGCCGCCGGCCAAGGGAGCGCGCTCGATGGCGGCGGTCGTGCCCTGTTGCTCGGCCCAATAGAGGTAGGTGGCGTCGACGGCAAGTGGACCCGGCATGTTCATGCTCGAGGCAATGCGGGTCGCTTGCGATGGACAATCGCTTCCGCCGCCGCCTGCAGCGCCGCCGCCGCCGCCGCCGCCGCCGCCGCTCGTTCCGCCGCTTCCGCCGGGCGTGGCGCCGCCGCTGCCGTTCGCGCCGCCGGTACTGGTCGTTCCCACGCTTCCCGACGATGACGCGCCGTTGCCGCCGCAAGCGGCCGAGGCGGCGACGATCGCGACCCACAACCACGACGCGCGCTCTCGCATGGGCGAAAGCTCGTGCAAACGGCTCGCCGAGGCGCGGTGCGCTATTCGTCGTCGTCGGTGATCTGGTCGGCGGCCCAGACGCGATCGAACTTCACGCCCGACATGCGATAGGCTTGCCGCACCGACTCGGCGTCGTTGGCCTCGAACACGCACACGCGCCGCCGCCGATCGGTCGCGAAGTAGCTCGTCACCCACGTGGCGGCGCGCTCGTCGAGACAGGGCATGACCCGGTCGGCCATGGCGTCGAACTCGGCTTCGCTGATCGGGGGATCGAACGTGGTCTCGACGATGATCTTGGCCATGGTCAGCTCCTCTTCGGCGCCAGCGCGGCGGCGACATGACGGCGCGCGCGTGCGCTCAGGGTCGTGAGATC
>DASXOU010000962.1:0-14214 GCA_036494045.1 Polyangia bacterium
TGCGCGCGGCCGGCGGCCTCCACGCGCGAGTGCACGCCGAGCTTTCCGAAGATGTGCGCCACGTGCGTCGCGACGGTCTTCTGGCTGATGAACAGGCGCTCGGCGATCTCGCGGTTGGTGAGCCCCGCGGCGAGCGCGCGCAGGACCTCGGTCTCGCGCGCCGTGAGCCCGCCCGGCGGCTCGGCCGCGGCCGCCGGCGTCTGGGCGATCGGCAGCCGCGCGCGCAGCGCGAGGCTCTCCGCTTCCTCACGCAGCGGCGCGGCGCCGAGCGCGAGCGCCACGGCAGCTCGCCCGACGTCGTCGCCGCGGCGGTGCTGCACGCGCTCACCGCGCGGCGGCCGAAGAAGCGTTACGTCGTCGGCAAGGACGCGCACCTCTTGCGCGCGATGCCGCGGCTCTTGGGCGACGGCCTCCTCGATCGCATCCGCTATCGGCTCTTCGGAATGCCGGCGTGATCGGACAGCTCGCCGTCCGCTTCGTCGTCGGTGGCGTCATCGTCTCACTCTTCGCGGTCGTCGGCGAGCTGTTCCGGCCCAAGACCTTCGCCGGAATCTTCGGCGCCGCGCCGTCGGTGGCGCTGGTGACGCTCGGGTTGACCGCGCTCGAGGAGGGCGAGGATCGCGCCGCCGCCGAAGCGTTCGCCATGCACTTCGGCGCCGTCGCGATGCTCGTGTACGCCGCGCTCCTGGCGTTGGTGGTGCGGCGCTTGCGCTTGCCGGCGTGGCTCGAGGCGGGCCTCGGGTGGAGCGCGTGGCTCGGCGTCGCGTTCGCGCTGTGGGCGCTGTTCGTGCGCGCATGATTGGCGTGCGCGTGACGCCATCGGCGCTGAAGCAGACGCACTGGTGGGAATACCTCGTGCGCTTCGGCTTCGGCGGCGCGATCGCCGTCGCCACCGGCGTCATCGGCCACTTCTTCGGTCCGCTCGTCGCTGGCTTGTTCCTGGCGTTCCCCGCGATCTTGCCGGCGTCGCTGACGCTGGTCGCGGTACACGACGGGAAAAAGCAGGCCGCCGACGACGCGGCCGGCGCGGCGTGCGGCGCCATCGGCCTTCTGCCGTTCGCTGCGATCGTTTGGGCCGGCGCCGGGCGTGCGCCGATGGCGCTGGTGCTGGCCCTGGCGCTGGTGGCGTGGCTGGTCGTATCGGTGCTCGCCTGGATGGTGCTCTCGGCGGGCGAGCGCCGGCACGCCTCGTGAATTACCCGCGATCATGCGTGTCGTTCGAATCGTGTGTTTGGCGGTGACGCTGGTCGCGCCGGCTCTGGCGTCGGCGGCGCCCGATGAGCGCCCGCCGTCGCAAAAGAAGGAACAGGCGGAGAAGAAGGGCGCGCTCAAGGAGCACGCCGACCCGAAGACCGACGTGAAGGTGCAAGAGGCCAACGTCAAGAAGCTGCGCCAGAACGCCGATGTCGAGCGCAAGAACGGCAACCACGTCGGCGCCTGGGCCGCCGAGGGCGACGCCAAGCACGCCGAGAAGCTGATCGCGAAGGACAAGCAGCTCATGGAGAAGGGCGAAGGCAAGCACGCCGTCGACGGGCAGAAGCTCGAGGGCGACAAGGGGCGCAAATGAAGACGCACCATCGCCGTCGCTGGCTGTGGCTGATCCCGGGCATCTTCGTCGCGATCGTGGTGCTGCTGCTGATCTTCTTGAATCCGATCGTCACCTACGGCACGCAAAAGGGGCTCGATCGCCTCGCGGGCGCGAGCGGCACCTTCAAGTCGCTCAGCGTCACGCTCATCCATCCCGGCTACGACATCTACGGGCTCAAGGTGCAGCAGATGCCGGTGTCGGCGCATCGCGAGCCGATCTTCTACGCCGATCGCTTGGAGATGCGCTGGTCGTGGCGCGAGATCTTCCACGGCCATCTCGTCCGGCGCGTCAAGATCTGGAGGGCGCGCATCATGGTGCCGATGCGGCCGGGCGATCAATCGAAGCCGGCGCAGCCGCCGCTCGAGATCGCCAAGACGCTCGAGTCGGTGCCATCGGCGGGTCTGGAGCGGCTCGAGCTCGTCGACAGCCAGATCGTGCTCGTCGACGAGATCCACGAGGGCGAGCGCATCTGGGTGCACGATCTCGAGCTGACGCTGGAGAACATGGCGTCGCGGAAGAAGCTGATGCACGGGCTGCCTCTCTTGGTCACGATTCGCACCAAGGTGCAGAACACGGGTGAGCTCGACGCGTTTCTTACCATGGATCCGTTCGACAAGGGGCTCACGTTCGCCGGATCGGTCGAGCTGCGCCACCTGGCGCTCGCCGACCTGCATCAGCTCACGACGATCAAGGGGCCCAAGATTCCCGACGGATCGATCGACATCTTCGCGTCGATCACCTGCAAGCGCGGCGAGCTCACCGGCGGCGTCAAGCCGATCTTGAAGAACGTCAAGGTCAAGGCCGCCGACGACAAGCTGGGCGACAAGATCAAGGCGGCGCTCGCCGACGTGGCGGTCAAGATCCTGTCGGACCGCGTGCCGGGGCGCAACGCGGTGGCGACCATCATTCCGATCCACGGCGATCTGAAGAAGCCGGACGTGCAGCTGGTGCCGACGGTGCTGGCGGTCCTGCGCAACGCGTTCGTCGAAGGCTTGTCGGCGAGCTTGACCAACGTGCCGCCGCCGGTGGGCAAGGGCGGCATCCTGCATCAGGCGCGGCAGGCGCTGAGCAAGAAGTCGCAGCATCCGGTCGAAGCCAAAGAGAAGGGAGGCAAGTGATGCGTCGCTCGCTGGTCGTGACCTCGCTCTTGCTCGCGTTCGCCGGCTGTCACGCGCACACGGTGCAGGGCAAGCAGACGACGCTGGAGACGCCGCCCAAGGAGCCGCAGGTGTCGTCGGCGCGGCCGGTGCGCACGACGCCGGGCGGGATGCTCGATCCGGTGGCGATGAAGAAGGTGCAGGCGGCGCTGTCGCGGCACGGCGAGAAGGTGTCGTCGTCGGGGCAGCTCGACGAGCAGACGCAGGCGGCGCTGCGGCGCTTTCAGGGCAAAGAGCAGATGGCGAAGACCGGGATGCCCGACTTCGACACGCTGCGGAAGCTGGGGCTCGATCCGAAGCAGATCTATCTCGGCGGCACGGCGCGCGCCTCGAGCAAGAAGTAGCGCCGACCAGCGATGGCCTGATCTGTCCGCTCACTGTCTCGTCTCACCCCTTCGCAGACGATGGGTTGCGCGCTAATCTGACGACAAATGGCGCGCGTCGTGGTCTTACTGCTTCCGGGAGTGCATCTGCAGGACATGGCCGGTCCTGTCCAGGTGCTGTACGAGGCGGCGCAGCTCGGCGGCGACTATCGGCTGCGCTTTTGTAGCGTGGAGCGGCGCGTGCGTACGGCGCAGGGGCTCATGCTCGCCGAGCTCGAGCCGCTGCCGGCGCCGCGGCCGGGGGATCTCGTGCTCGTGCCGGGCACGGCCTCGGCGGCGCTCGATCGGCTCGTCGTGCCGCGGGCGTGGCTGCGCGCGGCGCACCAGGCGGGCGCGCGCGTGGCGTCGATCTGCTCGGGGGCGTTCGCGCTCGGGCGCGCCGGCCTGCTCGACGGCCGCGGCTGCACGACGCACTGGAAGCTCCTCGATCGGCTGCAGCGCGAGCGGCCGCGCGCGCGCGTGCTCGGAAGCCGGCTCTTCGTCGACGACGGCGGCGTCATCACCTCGGCCGGTGTCGCCTCGGGCATCGACATGGCGCTGGCGCTCGTCGAGCTCGACCATGGACCGCAGCTGGTGGCGCGGGTGGCGCGCGAGATGGTCGTGTATCTGCGCCGCGCCGGCGAGCACGATCAGCTGAGCATCTACGTCGATCATCGCGCGCACCTGCATCCGGGCGTGCATCGCGTGCAGGATCACCTGGTCGCGCATCCCGACGGCAATCCGTCGCTGGCCGAGCTCGGGCGCATCGCCGGGATGAGCGCGCGCAACCTGGCGCGCGTGTTCCGCCGCGCCACGGCGCTGACGCCCAAGCAGTTCGGCGCCAAGGTCAAGCTGCAGGTGGCGCGCGATCTGGCCGACGATCCCGAGCGCACCGTCGAGGCGATCGCGCAGAGCTGCGGCTTCGCCGACGGACGGCAGCTGCGCAGGTTGTGGCGCCGCGAGTTCGGCGCGCCGATCTCGAGTTATCGCGCGCGGCGAGCCGCGGCGGAAAGGATCTCGTCATGATGCGAACAGCGGCAATGGTGGCGGTGCTCGTGTGCGCGAGCGCGTCGGCGGCGGAGACGCGCAACGTCGCCATCGTGCTCTATCCCGGCGTCGAGCTCCTCGACTTCGCCGGACCGGGCGAGGTGTTCAGCTCGGCCGGCAGCGGCGCCTTCAACGTCTACACCGTCGCGGCCTCGGCGCAGCCGCTCGTGAGCCAAGGCTTCGTCAAGGTCACGCCCGACTACGCCATCGACGGCGCGCCGCGGCCCGACATCATCGTCATTCCCGGCGGCAGCGTCGGCGCGGTGACCAGCGATCCGAAGCTGATGGCGTGGCTCAAAAAGGGCGCCGCCGAAGGCGAGATCACCATGTCGGTGTGCAACGGCGCCATCGCGCTGGCGCAGGCGGGCCTGCTCGACGGGCTCAAGGCGACCACGCACTGGAGCGCGCTGCCGCGGCTGCGAAAATTCGCCAAGGTCACCGTCGTCGCCGACGAGCGCTTCACCGACAACGGGCGCATCCTGACGACGCAGGGCGTGTCGGCCGGCATCGACGGCGCGCTGCACGTGGTCGAGCGGCTGCTCGGAGCCGAGGCGGCCTGGGCCGACGCGCACTACATGATGTATCGCTGGGAGCCGGCGACGCTCTCGCGATCGGCCAAAGAGGGGCTGCGCCCGTGGATCGAGCACGACTGGGGCGCGGTCGAACGCGTCTACGGGAGCAAGCTCGCCGGCGGCGGCAAGGACACGGTGGCGCTGGCGCGGCTCGGCATCGCCGAGGAGGAGCTCGGCGAGCACGCGCGTGCGGTGACGACGCTCGAGCGCGCCATCGCGCTCGGCTCGCACGACGCCGACGCCTTCGACGATCTCGCCCAGGCCAAGGTCGCGCTCGGGCGCTTCGCCGAGGGCGCGCGGATCTACGAGCGCGAGGTGGCGCTGCGGCCGGTTCGCGTGCAGCCGTGGGTGCGGCTGAGCGCGGCCAAGGCGTGGCTGCGCGCCGGGAACAAAGCGGCCGCGATGGCGGCGCTGAGCGCGGCCGTCGACGGTGGCGAGCTGCCGCGCCAGGCGCTCGAGGACGACACGATCGTCGCCGGGCTCGGCGCCGATCCGCACTTCATCCGGCTCTTGCAGCGCGCCCCCTGACCGCGCCGCTATTTCTGCGGCGGCGCGTCGGAGACGTCCTGCAGGACCTCCTCGGAGTGGCCGGGCTGTCCGCGCGCGAGATCGCCGAGCGCGACCACGCCGACGAGCCGCTTGTTGCGATCGACGACGATGACGCGCCGGATGTCGTGGCGCTTCATGAGCTCGGCGGTGTGGCTGACGTCCTCGTCGTCGAAGCACCAGGTGACCTCTTCGGTCATCAGATCGCGGACGGCGGTGTTGGCGGCGTCGACTGCTTGCGCGACGGCGCGCACCGCGAGATCGCGATCGGTGATCACGCCGACGAGCCGTTCGCCGTCGCACACCGGGATGAAGCCGACGTCTTCCTCGGCCATGCGTTGCGCGGCGACCTGAATCGAGTCGTCGGGGCGGACGACCTTCACGTCGCGGGTCATGACGTCCTTGATCATGCGTGGCTCTCCTTTTTGTCGTCGGGTGTATTGGCGATGCAGGAAGTCGGCCGCGGTCACGATGGTGAACACCGACCCCACCAGGCGCGCGACACGCGGCGCGAGCGCGTCGGCGCCGAGCAGGCCGGCGGCGACCCACGGGCCGGTGCAGTAGGGGCAGGTGATGAGCTGGCCGACGGCGCGGCGCAGGCCGTGGCCGCGCGCGCGCTCGACGACCTCGCCGCGGCCGGCGTCGCCTTCGAGGCGCACGAAGGGCGCGCGCAGGGGCGCGGTCACTTGATCGCGCGTGAGCGTACGCGCGATCTTGTGCGTGGCGATGGCGTAGAGGGTCAGATCGAAGAGTGACGGTCGATCCCGGCGATGGCGGCGGCGCAGACGCGCGGCGCCGAAGAGGAGCGTGCCGTAGGTGGCGAGCAGGGCCGCATAGCTGCCGAGCGGTGCGTCGGGCTTGCCGTATTCGCTGGCGATGTTGGGCATCGCCTATCAAAAGTAGGCCCGCCGCCCGGCCCAGCCAGATCTCGCTAACGAGTCGGCGCGCCGGATTCTTCGGCCGCGTGCTCGCTGCGGTAATCGGCGAGCCAACCGAGCGTGCGTACGAGGAGCGCGTGCGGCACCATCTCCTGCGTCAGCTTCTCGCGCGCCACCCGCGACGCGCTCAGGAAGCTGGCGCGCAGCGGCGCGTCGGCGACGGTGCGATGCAGCCCCTGCCGCTCGAAGAGGCCGTTGAGCAGCGCATCGTCCTGCAGCGTGCCCAGCGCGCGAAAGCGCTCGGTGAACTTGGCGACGGCGTTGGCGAGGATGTTGCGCTGCTCCAGCGACAGCGGATCGAGCGCGCGCTGGGCGATGACGAAGCAGCCGGGCAGCTGCCCGACCACGAGATCGGTGTAGTAGCGCGCGCGCGCCGACCACTGGAACGCCAGCGCCGCCGTCGGCGTGGAGACGAAGCCATCGATCCTGCCCTCGTCGTACGCCTTGAGCGCCTGGTCGAGCGGCATCGGCGCGATGTCGAGGCCCATCGAGCGCAGCGTCTCGGTCTCCATGGTGTCGAGGTCGTAGGTCCACAGCTTCTGCTGCTTGAGGTCCTCGTAGCTGCGCACCGGCCGGCGCGTGAAAAAGAGGATGTTGCCGAAGCTGCCGATACCGAGGTTGACGAAGCCCGCGTGCGCGAACTCGCGATCGAGGTCGGGCAGAAGACGGCTCATCACGTATTGCCACTCGTCGCGGCTCTGGAACAGGCCGACGATGCGCCCCACGCGCAACGAAGGCGCCAGCCGATCGCAGAAGAGGGCTCCGGCGTCGCCGTCGAGCTGGTTCTTGCGTATGCGCTCGAGCGAGGTGAGCTCGTCGCCGGTGATGCCGCCCTTGTACCACTTGATCTGCACTTCGCCGCCGGTGGCGGCGCTGACTTCCCGCGCCACGGTGTCGAACTCGTGCGCCCAGCTGCTGCCTTCGGGCGCGGCGGTCGCCATGCGAAGGCGGACGGGCTCGGCGCTGGCGTCGACGGAGATGAGGAGGATCAACCAGAGGGAAAACTTCACGCGAGTATCAAGGTATCATGGCGAAGATCGTGCAGCCGGCGACAACGATCACCTCCCGAGCCGCTTTTGCGCGCCGTTTTCGGCGGCGATGGGGCAAGCTGCCGAGGTGAACAGGTCGATCGCCAATCAGCACTTCCTCGTGACCGGCGGCGCCGGCTTCATCGGCACGCACCTGTGCCGGCAGCTACGCAAAGAGGGCGCGCGCGTCACCGCCATCGACAGCGGCAAATACGCGCACGCCGATGCCGACGTCGTGACGTTCACGCTCGGTACCGATCCCATCGAGCGCCTGCCGCTCGACGGCGTCGATGGCGTGTTCCACCTCGCCGCGGAAAAGCACAACCAATCGCTGGCCACGCCCGATGCCCTCTTCCGCGCCAACATCGACGGCACCTATCAGCTCTTCGCCGCCGCCGCGCGCGCCGGCGTGCGCAAGGTCGTCTTCTCGTCGTCGCTGTACGCCTACGGCCGCTTGCACGGCGAGCCGATGGACGAGGCCGACTTGCCCGCGCCGTCGACGCTGTACGGCATCACCAAGCTGGCCGGCGAGCGGCTGGTCGCGCACGCGCGCGGGCTCGGCCTCGGCGGCACGGTGCTGCGCTACTTCTTCGTCTACGGTCCCGAGCAGTATCCGGGCATGGGCTACAAATCGGTGATCGTCTCCAACTTCGAGCGGCTGCTGCGCGGCGAGGCGGCGACGGTGCACGGCGACGGCGAGCAGGCGCTCGACTACGTGTACGTCGACGACGTCGTCGACGCGACGGTGCGCGCCATGGTCAGCGACGTCGACGGGCCGATCAACATCGGCTCGGGGCAGGCGACGACGATCAACGAGCTGACGGCGCGCATGATCGCGGTGCACGGCGGCGGGGAGATCGTGCACGACGCCGCCGACTGGACGGCAGGCTCGCGCCGCGTCGGGCGCATCGAGCGCGCCAAGCGCTTCCTCGACTGGCACCCCACGACGCCGCTCGACGAAGGCCTGCAGCGCACCCTCGCCTGGCTGAAGGCGCCCAAGTAAAAAGACATTTCACAGGGAGATCAAGAGATCAGGAGAACACAGAGGGATTCGATAGCTCCGTTCTGTAAGCGTTTTGTTCTCCTGATCTCTTGATCTCCCTGTTGATCTGTTCGGGGGCGCCTAGAAGTTGATCTTGCGCATCACGAAGCGGGGGAGCCAGCGGATTACCAGCATCACCAGGGCCCACATGGGTGGCGTGTAGAGGAGTGGCTTGCCGGCGTCGGTGGCGCGGATGATCGCGCGCGCCACGCCGTCGGGCTCGCCGGCGAACGGCGGCGGCGGCAGGCCCGCGGTCATGCTGGTCTTGACGAACCCGGGCTTGACGCACGTGACGATGAGGCCCGACGCGCGATACTTGTGGTCGAGCGCCTCGAGATACGTCGACAGGCCCGCCTTCGAGGCGCCGTAGATCGCCACCGGCTTGCGCCCGCGATCGCCCGCCACCGACGACAGCACCACCAGCCGCCCGCCGCCGCGCGCCAAGAGGCGCGTGCGCGCGTGCTCGCAGAAGACCACCGTGTTGGCGAAGTTCACCGTCGTCAGCCGCCGCGTCAGCTCGACGTCGGCCTCGAGCGCGGCTTGCGTGGCGAACATCGCCGCCGTCACGATCACGGTGTCGAAGCCGCCGAGCGCGCCGTCGGCGGCGTCGAGCGCGGCGGCGAATCCGTCGGGCGCCTCCAGATCGCAGCGCGCGAAACCGACGGCGCCGTGCTTGGGATCGCGCGCGCTGCAGTCGGCGGCGCTGCGCGCGAGCTCCGCCTCGTCGCGGCCGAGCAGGAACAGCGCGTCGCCGCGCGCCGCCAGCTTCTGCGCGATGGCGCGTCCGATGCCGCTGGTGCCGCCGAGGACGACCGCCTTCACGCGCGATCCCCGAAGAGCCGCACCGACTGCGCGCTGCGCAAGCGCCGCTTGGGATCGTACTTGTCGCGCAGCGCGAAGAACCGCGGTAGGCGCGGCTCCATCTTGGCGAAGTGCTCGGCGCGCGTGAACCGATCCTTGCTCATGTAGATCCGCCCACCCGCGGCGATCACGACTTCGTTGAGCCGATCGATGATCTTCTGGATGTCGGGCGTCGCCGCCAGATCGATCGCCAGCGACGTCCCCGGCATGGGGAACGACAAGACGCCGTGCCCCTCGGGTCCGCAATCCTTGATCACGCACACCGGCGACAGCGTCGGCGACATCGCGAGCAGCTCGCGCAAGAGCTCGCGCACCGCCGCGACGCCGGCCGCGCGCGGAATCACGCACTGGTGCTGCGTGAAGCCGCGCCGCCCGAACACGCGGTTCCAGTGCAGGACGCCGTCGAGCGGATAGAAGAACATGTGCGGCGGCTGGATCTCGGTGTGCTTGCCGCGCGGCGCGTTCCAATAGATGAAGCTGTTGAACAGACGCGCCGTCAGCGGGTTGACCGCCCAATTGGGCATCATGAACGGTAGCGACTTCTCGCGCGGCTCGACGGGCGGCCGCGTGCCCGCCTCGGCCGGCGTCGCCCAGCGCCCGGCGATGAGCAGGCCGCGGCCGAGGTTGCGGCCGCGATGCAGGCAATCGATCCAGCCCTTGGTCATTGGCCAGGCGCCGGCGACGCGATCGAGCCCTTCGATGAACGCGTCGACGTCGACGATGGGCTCCGACTCGACGAAGAGCCAGGGCCCGGCGATGCGCTCGAGCGTGAATTCCACTTCGAGGATGTGGCCGAGGAGGCCCATGCCGCCGACGGTGCCCCAGAAGAGATCGGGCTCGACGGTCGGGCTGCACTCGACGATCGAGTCGTCGGCGAGGCGCATGCGCAGCGCGCGCACGTGCTCGCCGAAGCAGCCGGCGACGTGATGGTTGCCGCCGTGCACGTCGCTGGCGACGGCGCCGCCGAGCGTGACGAACTTGGTGCCCGGCGTGACCGGCGGAAAGAAGCCGCGCGGCATGACCACGCGGTTGAGCTCGGCGAGGCTGAGGCCGGCTTCGGCGCGGATGACGCCGGTGGCCTCGTCGAACGAGAGGATGCGGTTGGCCAGGCGCGTGTTGACGAGCACGTCGGCGGGATTGGCCGGCAGCGACGAGTCGCCGTACGAGCGGCCGAGCCCGCGCGACAGGACGGCGCCGCGGCTGAGCGCTTCCAGGCTCTCGCCGACGCGCTCGTCGCCGGGCACCGCTTGTCCGCCCCAGCCGCTCAGCATCTGCACCTATTAATGTTACTTGGTTTTGGCGGCAATGAGCGCGTTGGCGCCGGCCGGGTCGGCTTTGCACTCGAGGAGCGCGCGCAAGATGAGCGGCGCGACCACGGTCGCGTCCGACTCGATCACGAACATCGGCGTCTCCTCGGTGAGCTTGTCCCACGTGATCTTCTCGTTCGGCGTCGCGCCCGAATACGAGCCATACGACGTCGTCGAATCGGAGATCTGGCAGAAATAGGCCCACGGGCGCACCGGCTCGCCGAGGTCGTACTTGATCGACGGCACCACGCAGATGGGAAAGTCGCCGGCGATGCCGCCGCCGATCTGGAAGAAGCCGACGCCCGGGCCCGTCGAGAGCTCGCGATACTGATCGTAAAAAGCGGCCATGTACTCGATGCCCGATTTCACGATCGCCGCGTTGCATTCGCCAAGCTTGACGTGCGAGGCGAAGATGTTGCCGAAGGTCGAGTCTTCGTGGCCGGGGACGACGATCGGCAATTTCGCTTTTGCCGCGGCCAGGAGCCAGCACTCCTCGGGATTGCCTTCGTAGATGTCGCTGCCGATGGTGGTGATGAGCTCGTAGAAGTACTCGTGCCAAAAGCGGCGCGTGTTGCCCTTGGTCGCGCTCGTCCACATGGGCACGATCGTCTTTTCGACGGCGCGGAACGCTTCGTCCTCGGGGATCGAGGTGTCGGTCACGCGGCGCATCCGATCCTCGAGGATCTTGGTGTCGTCCTTCTTGGTCATGTAGCGGTAGTCGGGGAAATCTTTGTAGCTGTGGTTGGCGACGAGCCGGAACAGCGACTCCTCGAGGTTCGCGCCGGTCACCGACAAGCCGTGGATGAGCCCGGCGCGGATCGCCGGCGCCATGGTGATGCCGAGCTGCGCCGAAGACATCGCGCCGGCGACGGCCCAAAACATCTTGCCGCCGCGATCGACGTGGCGCCAGTACCCAAGCAGCGCATCCCGCGTCGCACGCGCATTGAAGTTCTTGTAGTTCGTCAAAACGAAATCGAGGATCGGAAATTTCGCGCTCATCGCCGGCGCTTATAACACGGAGGAATTCACAGGAAGATCAGAAGATCAAAAGTTCAGATTTTCCTTTTTGGTGCTTTTGATCTTCTGATCTTCCTGTTGATTCATCTGTTGTAGCCGCCCGGAGATCCACTGGGCGACGGTTTTGTCGGGGACGACGAGGTTGTGCTTTTGCGCGATGTCGCCGAGGATTTCGCCGAACAATTCGCAGGTGGCGAAGCGATCGGCGGGCGAGTAGGCGAGCGCCTGGAAGACGGCGTCGTTGAGCGCGGGCGGCAGGTCGGCGTGCAGTTGCGCGAGTGGCGTCAGGTGCGGCCAGCCGCGCACGCCGAGATGCGCCAGCCGCGCCAGGTCGAGGTTGATGAGCTCGCCCGAGAGGATCTCGTAGGCGATGGCGCCCACCGAATATTGATCGGCGCGCGCGTCCACGTCGCCGCCGACGCGCTGCTCGGGCGCCATGTACTCGGCGGTGCCCTTGACCATGCCGACCTCGGTGCGGCGCACCGACTCCATCGCCTTGGCGATGCCGAAGTCGCCGATTTTGACGACGCCGTTGCGCGCAACGAACACGTTGCCGCTCTTGACGTCGCGATGCACGATGCCGAGCGGCTTGCCATCGACGGTGTGCGCGGTGTGCGCGGCGTGCAGCCCGGCGCAGATCTGGCGCACCAGGTTGAGCGCGATCGCCGTCGGAACGCGCTCCTTGCGCGCGCGACAGTCGTCGAGCAGGTGCGACAGATCGGTGCCGTCGACGAACTCCATCGCGATGTAATACGCGTCGCCGGCCTTGCCGAGATCCGAGATCTGCACGACGTTGGGATGCGTTAGGTTGGCGGCGAGGCGCGCCTCGTCGAGGAAATGCTCGACGGCGGCGGGATCGGCGGCCTGCTGCTTGTTGAGCACCTTGAGCGCGATGCGCTTCTCGAAGCCGGCTTCACCCGTCGACTTGGCGAGGTAGACCTCGGCCATGCCGCCTTCGCCGAGCGAGCGCAGGATCTCGTAACGGCCAATCGTGTGCACCGACTTGGGAGTGCCCGCGATCGGCGTAACCGGCGGAGATGCGCTCGCCGTCGCCGCGGCGGCGGCCGGCTTGCGCACAAAGAGGATCAGCGCGCCGAGGAGCGCGATCCCGAGGATCGCGCCGGCGGCGCCGAGCGGCGGCTTCTTCGCCGCCACGTTCAGCGCCAGGCCCGACATGCCGGCGATCGGCGTCGTCGTCATCGCATCGGCGGCCGGCGCCTCCGCGGTGAGCGCGAGAGTGCCGCCCGGCAGCGTCAACGACGCGCGGCCGAGCGCGCCCGCCGCCGCGCGCGCCGGGGCGAGATCGATCGCCTGCGCCACGGCGAGGACGCCGACCAGCTCGTCGGCGCGATCGTCGGGCGCGACCGACGCGACGTCGACGATCTCGGCGCCGTCGCCGGCCGCGGCCACGACCACGCCGTCCTTTTGCGCGGGCACCGCCGGCGCGGCTTCGGGGATGCGCGCGAGCGTGACCATGTGCCCGTCTTTGAAGCGCTGCAGGATCTCGACGCGCTCGCCCGCTTTCGGGGTGAACGCCAATTCGCGCGCGCGCAGATCGCGCATCGTCGCCGCGTCGGTCGACAGCGCGCTCAATAGCGGCCGCATCTTCGCCAGCCACGCCACGCGCTCGTCGGCGGCCGCGCGCGCCGTCTGGGTCGCGCGCGCCACCGCGTCGGACACCGCGGCGACGTCGGCCGGCGCCGGCTCCGACTTGCGCGTGGCCAAGAACGCCGCGCCGCCGATGCCGGCGAGCGCGAGCACGACGCCCGCAATCCTACTTGCCGCCACGAGCGACTCCGAACTTGTCGGTCAGCGGCGTCGCCGCGCGGCCGTGCACGGCGAACGCGACCTCGTTCGCCGACGGCTTGACCACGACCTCCTGCACCGCCGGCTCGGCGTGCTCGGAAAACACGCGCATCTTGTACTTGCCCGGCTCGAGGCTACGAAAACGAAAGTGTCCGCTGCCGTCGGTGAGCACGTAGTGCGGCTCGGACACGACCACGATGTACGCCGACATGTTCGAGTGCAGGTTGCAGCCGAGATGCACGATGCCGTCTTTGTCGAACTTGTACTCGCGCGATTGGCCGTTGCGATAGTTGCCGAGATCGAACGCCGCCGCCTCCGAGCGCGAGAACACGTTGTGAAAGATGGTGTCGAAGTTGGGGAACGCCACCGTCGAGCCGGTGGGCACCGCCAGGACGTGCGGCGCAAAGTCGCGCTGGCGCTGCTCGACGACGCGATGGACCGGCGTGCGCCGCTTGAACTTGCCGTCCGCCGGCTCGAGCGTGATCACCGCCGGCTCGCCGCCGCCGGGCGCCTTGCCGTCGATCTGCAGCACGCCGGCGAGCGAGCCGCGCTTGGGCTTGGCATCGGGCTCGTCCTCGTCGGAATTGCCGACCGCGGCCGGCTGCGGCGGCGTGTTCATCGGCAGCGTCGTCAAGGGCGTGGTCACGCGCGGCGGCGCGCCCTGGCGGAACTGCGGCGCGATCTCGGCGAGCGCGTCGGCGCCGACGATCGCCTCGGCCGAGGTGAACAGCTGCTCGGCGTAGTTGCGGTTGCCGCGATCCTTGGCCAGCTGCGCTTTTTCGAGGAGCGCGGCCGCTTCACGCAACGCCTGCGCGCGATCGGTCACGGGGTTGAATGCGGGCTTGGTCGCCGTCTGCGGCACCACGTCGCCGCGTGCGGACAGCGCGCTCCCAAGGAGGATGGCCGCGATCAGAAGACGCATGTTTTTGATTGTACGACGAAA
>DASXOU010000963.1:0-3121 GCA_036494045.1 Polyangia bacterium
GACGGCACCTGTCAGGACCTGGCGAAGAACGCGGTCCAGTTCATTCACGACATCGCGCAGATGATCATCACGAAGATCCTGGCGGTGGTGCACATTCCGAGCGAGATCGCCGGCTGGGTCGCCGACGCGATCCAAGCGGTCGTGGGGCCGCTGGCGGGTACGCTGTGCGGCGGCTCCAGCACCGTCGACATTCAGGAGAAGTACACGTCGAACGATTGCAACACCTGCCAGAACGCGCCCGACGTGCAGCTCTCGACGTGGTCGGGCAAGCAGGTGTGGCGCAACTCGGACATGCCGCAGAGCCAGTGGAAGGGCACCAATCCCGGATCGATCAATCACATGGTCGACAGCACCTGCCAGCTGCAGTCGATGCCGGGCTGGTCGTGCCCGGGCTCGGGCTCGACCATCGGCTCGCCGATGGTGTCGTGCCCCAGCGACAGTAGCGGCAAGCAGTGGCAGGGCATGGTGTTCCAGAGCTGCATCTACGAGAAGAAGACCTCGCAGACGGTGACCGGCGAGTCCGACTGGCCGCCGCCGCTCGTGTTCGCCGACGATTGGAAGACGAAGGTCGACACGCGCGCCTACAGCGTTCTCACCGATTCGAATATGGCGCAGCGCCGCTCGTCGGTGGCGGTGGCGGAGAAGGCGAGCTTGCGCGGCGGCACCGCGCCGATGGTCAATCAGATGATGGCGATGGCCGAAGCCGAGTGGATGGCGTGGAACGGCCACGAAGACTTGTGGCACATGGACTGGCGCGCGCGCCTCGTGCCGTTCACGTTCGGCAGCACCACCGACGGGGATACCTCGTCGGCGAGCGATGTGCCGTCGGGCGCGTCGGGGATCGTGTCGGGCGCGGTCGACGATCTGTTGGCCAAGACCGGCGCGGCGTCGTTGAAGGATCAGTTCCTGCTTCACTAAGGAGCGCGGATGCGGGCGACGACGAAAACCAAGCGGATCAAGCGATGGCGGCGGTCGCGCGGCGTCGCCATGACCGAGTTCCTCGTCGGGCTGCCGATGATGATCCTCTTGTGGGCGGGCGTCGACTACTTCCGCGTCGCCTACGCCAAGCGGCTCGAGACGCTCAACATGAGCCACTCCGAGGCGTGGGCCAAGGCCTACTCGAATGACGGCTCGTGCTACGGAGGCGGCGGCCCGTGGAAGGGCTGGAGCGATCCGGGCGTGAGCGGCTCGATGCCCGACGGCAACGGCGACGGGCAGGGGCTCGACAAGAAGTTCAACTCGACGATGTTCATGTACAACACCGCGCGCTCGACCCAGCAGCTGTCGGTGACCAGCTCGGCCTGGAGCGCGACGGTGGCGTCGTCGACGACGATCACCTGCAACGAAGTGGTGCCGACGGACGATCGCGATGTTCTGACGCCGCTGACCGACTTCATCAAGAGCTTCTTGTGATGAGAGCGCGTCGCTATATGGCTTCGTTCGCGCGACTGACGATCTTCGTCGTCACGTGCGCGGCCGTGCTCGGCTACATCGACTATCGCGTGGCCAAGGCGTCGGTGATGGAGCGCCTGCTCGGCATCGGCCAGCGCATGGCGCCGTTCATGGACGACGCGCGCCTCGTCGAGGCGCCGCGCGAAGTGCACATGAATGGCCTGCGCATGTGGGTGGCGGCGGGCAAGAGCGATCGTTCGCCGTCGGAGGTGCGCCGCTGGTACGCCGAGCGTTACGCCGGCCGCGGCACGCTCAACGACGCGCTCGCCGAGGGCCTGAAGGCGGCCAAGATACTGCCGCCGTCGGTCGACGGCTTGAGCCAGGCCAGCTTCGGCGACGACAACATGGGCGGCATGGCGGCGCTCGATCTCGGCTCGGGGACGACGCCGTCGATGTTGAAGACGCTGCAGGCGTCGATCGGCAAGCTCGCCGCCGGCAAGATCGGCGAGGTCGGCCACCTGCGCTACCTCTATTACGAGCGCACCGGCTCGGGCGGCACGCGCTACTTGACCATCTGGACCGACGATCGCTTCGACCTCACGAAGTTCCTGCCGTCGGGCGGCGGCGACGACGCGCCCGGCAGCGACATCGACGAGGTGCCGCGCTTTCCCGGCACGGTGCGCGTTCTTTCGGCCGACGAGCGCGGGCGCGCGGCGCAGATGGCGGTGTACAACGGCACCGGCTCGCCGGAGACGGCGTCGATGTTCTATCAGGCGCGCATGCGCACGCTCGGTTGGGCGCCCGATCCGCGCTTCGCCGAGTACGCGGCCAACAACGGCATGCACAGCATGCGCTTCATGAACGCCAAGGGGCACGAGGTCGTGATCGATCTCGCCGCCGACGATCACCACGGTCAGGGCTTGACGGTCACGCTGCTCCAGCTTCACTGACGCGTCGCGCGCATCAAGATCGCTTCGATCCCGAGAAACGTTCCGACGGCAGCCACCGCACCGCCGACGCCCGCCGCGTCGAAGCCGATCCGTGCGGCGACGTAGAGCAGCACCAACAGGACGAGCGCCACCCCGGGAGCGCCGAGCCCGCGCCACGCGGCGCTGCGGTGATATCCGAGCCAGAAGGCGAAGCGCGCGAGGATCCACACGACGGTGGTCGCGAGGACCGCGCGCATCGAGCTGCCGTCGCTGCAATAGGCGGCGAGCCCGAAGATGGCGACGATGAAGACGATCAGCTGCTCGAGCGTGTTCTGCAGATAGCGGAGGTTGACCTGGAGCCGGCGCGACTGCGTTTGCGGCGCGAGCGGGTCGAACGCGGCCGATTGCAGGCGCTCGTGGGCAACGGCTTCCACGCCGAGGACCAGACCGTACAGCGTCGCCAGGCAGGTGCACTTGAGCGCGTACAACATGCGCGCGCCCAGGCTCTCCATGCCCAACGGGCTCGGCGCCAGGTAGCGGATGGCGAGCCACAGCGGAATCGCGGCCGCGGCCGCAGCGGCGATGATCGCGATGCCGGCGCGGCGCTCGGCGCGCCAGTCAGCTTGGTCGTTCATGTTCCACCCCGATGAATGTAGCAGCGTGACGGATGGCGCTTAGAATCTTCGATCATGGTTGGTGCCATCGTCGAGGGCGAACGGACGCGGTTTCGCGTGTGGGCGCCGAAGCCGCGCAGCATCGAGCTCGAGATCGTGGCGCCGGAGCTGCGGCGCGTGCCGATG
>DASXOU010000964.1:0-6090 GCA_036494045.1 Polyangia bacterium
CCAGCTTCAGGCCCGCCATCATTATTGCCCCCTGCGTCCCGTTCTACGCATGCGACATCTACACACCTGTCGGTCCAATGTCAAACTCTTTTGAATGGCCGACGGTCTTCTTCTGCTAGGCTGCGCTCCCTCATGGCGCCGAAAACTCAAGCTCCGCGGCCGCCGCGTCGACGCGGGCCGATGCCGATGCGCGGCGAGCCGCGGGTGCGGCGCGGAACGGTGCGTGTTCCCGCCGACGTGGCGACACGCATTCGTTGCGGTCATCCGTACCTGTTTCGTGACGCGCTCGGCGGGCGGCCGCTACAAGAGAGCGCGGGCGCAGTGGTCGAGCTCGTCGATCCCGCGGGCGAGTTCGTCGCCAAGGGGATCTACGATCCGTCGGGCGCGATCGCGGTGCGCGTGGTGTCGCGCAATCCGGGCGGCGTCTACGATCGTGAAACGATCGAGCGGCGCGTGCAGGCGGCCAAGCGGCTGCGCGAGCAGATCCTGCCGGCCGACGGATCGGACGCCTATCGCGTGGTGCACTCCGAGGGCGACGCGCTGCCCGGCGTCACCGTCGACAGATACGCCGATCACCTGGTCGTGCACCTGTATTCGCCGGCGGTCGAGCCGCTGCGCGACGTCATCTATGATGCGCTCGAGAAGACGTGGCAGCCGCGCGCGATCTACGAGCAGCGGCGCTTTCGCCCGCAGACCGGCGAAGGGCAGCGCGAGCCGGCGACGCTGGCGCGCGGGCAGATCGCGCCCGTCGAGCTCGAGGTCGACGAAGGCGGCGTCAAGTTCGTCGTCGACGTGACGGCGCCGCTCGGAAGCGGGCTGTTCCTCGATCTGCGGCAAGGGCGCCAGGCGGTGGCGGCGCACGCGTCGGGGCGGCGCGTGCTCAATTTGTTTTCCTACACGGGCGCGTTCTCGGTGTACGCGGCCAAGGCGGGGGCGCGCGAGATCGTGTCGGTCGATCTGGCGGCCAAGGCGCACGCGCGCGCGCGGCGCAACCTGCAGGTCAACGGGCTCGACGAGGGCAAGCACGAGTTCATCGCCGGCGACACGTTCAAGGTGCTGGCGAAGATGGCGGAGCGGCAGCGGCTGTTCGACTTGATCGTGCTCGATCCGCCGTCGTTCGGGCAGTCCAAGGAGCGCGGCGTGTTCAGCGTGCAGAAGGATTATCGCGAGCTCGTCGAGGGCTGCCTGGCGGTGGCGGCGCCGGGCGCGCTTCTGGCGGCGGTGTCGAACACGATGAAGATTTCGGCGGAGGAGATCGATCGCGCGATCGGCGACGCCGCGGCGCGCACCAAGCGGCAGGTGCGGGTGATCGAGCGGCGCGGATTGCCGCCCGATTTTCCGGTGCCGGCGGGATTCCTCGAGGGGCACTACCTCAAGTTTTTCCTGTGCGCGATCGCGTAACCGCTACTCGATCCCGAGCAGCACCACGGTCTTCCCGTCGCTGAGCCAGATGCCGACAAGGTCGTCGCGGCCGACGGCGAAGACCAGCTCGCCCGACGACTGCTCGGAGCCGACGCACAGGGGCGACGCGGCGTGAAAGTCGCCGTGGCGATCGATGGCGGCGGCGGCGATGCCGGTGAGGCCGGCGCGGCTGCACGGCAGCGGACGATCGGGCGGCACCGCGACGCGGACGACGACGGCACACTCGCTCGCCGGGATCGCCTCGAAGAGTGGGCGCGCCTTTTGTCCGCAAACCCAGCGCTCGGTCGTGAAGTGCGCGCCGAACGCATCGGTGGTGACGCCGGGCGCGCGGCGGCTGGCGAGGAGCGCGGCCGCCGCGGTTGCGCGTGCCTTTTGCCACGCGACTTCGGCGGCGGCGAGCCGCGCGACGCGCGCGCGCACCTCCGGATGATCCCAGCCGACGGCGCCGGCGGCGTAGCGCATGGTGCCGACGTAGAAGCGGCCCTTAATGGCGCCGTCGCCGAGCGAGCGGCCGTAGTCCCAGACGGCGGCGTCGGGGCGCGCGGCTTCGAATGCGGCCAGGCGCTCGTCGATGCGATCGAGGTGCGGCCGCGCCAGGGTCAGCGCTTCGTCGGTTTCGACGGCGTTGCAGTCGAGATCGAACCAGTGCGACGTGACGTGCAGCGGCAGGTGGCCGTCGTAGCGGCCGTGGGCGACGCCGATGTACTCGACCTTGGTGACGTCGCGATCCCACGCGGTGACGTCGACGCGGTCGCCGGCGGCGAGGTGGATGCGCGGGATCGAGACGTAAAAATCGGAGTGATCTTCGGGGCCCCACAGCTTGATCGCGGGCTCCTTGCCGAGGACGAAGCGCAGGGTCACGTCGGGGGCGCCGAGAAAATCCCACGAGCCGCGCACGATGGCATGGCAGACGAGGAGGGCGTCGTCGAGGCGGGGCGCGTCGCGCTCGGGCAGGCGGGCGAAGACGCGCGTGTTGTCGTAGAGCTTGGGCGCGCGGCGCTCCTCGGTGGGCGCGTAGTCGGGGACGACCGCGGGATCTTCGCCCCACGGCCCTCGCTTCGACGGCGCGGCGGCGGCGATCGACGCGACCAGGCAGCCGGCGACGACGAGGGCGCGCATCATCCTTCGATGATACGCGCGCGGCGGACGGGTCTTGCCTAGACGTAGGCCTCGTCGGAGGTCGTGGCTTGTTTCAAGCGTGCGCGGATGCGCTCGAGGTGATCGTAGCGATCGCGCAGATCGCTGCGGAACGCGCGGTCGTCGGTGCGCGCCAGCTCGAAGCGCATTTCGTCGAGCTGGGTTGCGAGCACATCGTCGAGCACGCGGGCTTCTTCGTCGGTTACGGCAAGCATCATGACGTCACCTCATGCGACGCGCGAACTGCGAGGGCGTCGAGGAAAAGCGCTCGAGCACCTCGGCCACGGCGGGGTCGCGCGCCGCGGCGGCCGCCGCTTCGGACAGCGAGACGAGGCCGACCAGCTCACCGCTCTCGCCGACGACCGGAATCCTCCGAACGTAGCAGCTCAACATCTGGCGCACCGCATCCACCAACGTGCTCGAGAGCGCGCAGGTGGGGATCTGCATCGTCAGTATCGCTGCCAGGTTCGTGGGATTCCGATCGTCGGCGACGCAAGCGAGGACGGCCTCGTCGAAGACGACGCCGGCGAAGCGGCCATCGTCGCACACGGGAACGAAGCCGCCGCCGTCGGCCAACAGGCGCTTGGCGGCGTCGCGGATCGAGTCGCTGGGCGAGAGCGCGCAGTCGGGCGCGTCGAGCACCACGTCGCCGACGAGGATGGTGCCTTGGCCCCAGCCCAGGCGGGCGCGCGGTGAAGGAGCGTACGCTTGCCGGACGATCGGGCTGTACGGAAGCGCGCCTTGTGGGCGCGAAAGGGCAAGCGGAACGCCACGACCGCTCTCGCTGAAGCTCCCGATGTCTTCGATCTTTGCCACGTCACGTGATGATTCACGTGGCGTGCCATACGTTGTCGCGCGTTGGGCTCAGGCGGTGCGGACGGCGTCGGCGAGTGCGTCGAGCGGCACCACGCGATCGGCACAGCCGGCTTCGACGCAGGCGCGCGGCATACCCCAGATGACGCTCGAGGCTTCGTCCTGCACCAGCGTGGCGCCGCCGGCCGCTTTGATCGCGCGCATGCCTTCGGCGCCGTCCTTGCCCATGCCGGTCATGACCACGCCGACGGCGCGGCGGCCGAAGACGGCGGCGGCGGCGAGCATGGTGACGTCGGCCGACGGGCGCACGCCGTTGACCTCGGGATCTTCGTTGGTGCGCAGCGTGCCGTCGGGCAGCACCTCGAGGTGACGATCGCCGGGGGCGACCAGCGCCAAGCCCGCTTCGGGGCGATCGCCGTCGGCGGCTTCGCGCACGCGGATGGCGCACATGCCGTCGAGGCGCTCGGCGAGCGCGGCGGTGAAGCCGGCGGGCAGGTGCTGCACGATGACGAGCGCAAGCGACGTGTCGGCGGGAAAGCGCGGCAAAAAGCGGCCGAGCGCGGCCGGGCCGCCGGTGGAGATGCCGACGACGACGATCTTGGGGCCGACGATGCCGACGGCGCGCGGCGTGGTGATGCGCGGCTGCGCGGCCGGCCGTGGCGCGTGAATCATCGGCATCGGGCGCGCGTGCGCGGCGGCGGCGACTTTTTCGCGCAGCGCCACGCCGACCTTGGCCATCTCGGCGGAGACTTCGCCCGACGGCTTGGCGAGAAAGTCGACGGCGCCGGCGGCGAGCGCTTCGAAGGTCTCCTTGGCGCCCTCGCGCGTGTGCGCCGAGAGCATGACCACCGGCGTCGGGTGGATGCGCATGATCTCGCGGACCGCGCCGGCACCGTCGAGGTTGGGCATGTTGAAGTCCATGGTGCAGACGTCGGGACGCAGCGCTTGCACTTTCTCGACGGCGTCGCGGCCGTCCTTGGCTTCGCCGACGACGTCGAAGCGCGCGTCGGACGTGAGCAGCTTCTTGATCGCCGCGCGCATGAACAGCGAATCGTCGACGATGACGACGCGAACTTTGGGGGTCACAGCTTCTCCTTCATGCGCAGGGCGACCCAGGCGTTGACCGGCTCGTTGACGCCCTTGAGCATCAGTCCGGGGCGCGCCTCGAACTCGATGTAGTCGCGGGTGGCGAGATAGGTCTGCTCGCCGACGAGGACGCCGCCTTTGGGCGCGTTGGCCTCGAAGCGTTGGGCGCGGTTGACCACGTCGCCGATGACGGTGTAGTCGCGGCGCACGTGGCGCGAGCCGATGTCGCCACGCACGACGGGGCCCACGTTGACGCCGATGCGAATCTGAAGTGGCGTGCCGCCGCGCTTTTCGTTCCACGCGCGCAGGGCCGTTTGCATCGAGATCGCGGCGCGGACGGCGCGCAGCGGCGCCGGATCGCCGTCGGGCAGCTCGTCGAAGAGGGCCATGATCGCGTCGCCGATGAACTTGTCGATGTCGGCGGCTTCGTTCTTGAGCACCGGGCACATGACGTCGAAGAACGAGTTGAGGATCTCGACGACCTCCATCGGCTGCAACGCGCAGCTCATCGACGTGAAGCCGCAGATGTCGGAGAAGAGGACGGCCATCTCGCGCGCTTCGGCGCGGATGGCGTCGCGATCGACCTGGCCCGAGCGCGCGGCCTCTTCGGCGGCGCGGACGGCGCCGTCGGAGATGTAGAGGCGCGAGGCTTCCTTGTAGGCGATGAGGCGGCGCTCGGCGAGCACGCGCTCGACGATGGCGACGCATTTGTCGACGGAAAACGGCTTGACGAGATACGACGTGAGGCCGACGGCGCGCATCTGCGCTTGATCGCGGCGCGTGTCGCGCGCGGTCAGCATCAAGGTCGGGATGTCGCGCAACTTCGGATCGCGCTTGAGCGCATGGACCAGCTCGAAGCCGGTCAAGCGCGGCATGTCGTAGTCGGTGACCACCATGTCGAAGCGTTCGTCGCGCGCGCGCTCGAGCGCGGCCTGGCCGTCGTCGGCGACGGTGACGGCGAAGCCCTGGCGGCCGAGCGCGTCGGCGATGAGGTGGCGGATGGCGGGCGAGTCGTCGACGACGAGGATCTTTTCGCGCTGCCCGGGATCCAGTCCGAAAGTAGACAGCAACGAGCGGATGCGCGAGGTCAGCTCGTCGGGCGAGGCCGGCTTGACCAGGTAGTCGTCGGCGCCGGCGTCGAAGCCGCGCTCGAGATCGGCGACCTCGCCGAGCGCCGAGCAGATGATGACCGGCGTCGGCGAAAGCGCGCCCGAGGCGCAGCGCTCCTTGACCGTCTTGCACACGCCGTAGCCGTCGAGCTTGGGCATCTCGACGTCGGTGATGACGAGATCGGGCTTGCGCTCGTCGACGAGCTCGAGCGCTTCGGCGCCGTCGAAGGCGGAGACGACGTCGTAGCCGGCCTCCTCGAGGATGGGCACGGTGTGGCGATGGATGAGCGCCGAGTCGTCGGCGAGCAGCACCAATTTGCGGCCGCGCGTGGCGGCGCCGACGGCGTCGAGGAGCTCGCCGGCGGAAAAGGGCACGCGCAGAAACGCGGCCCCGACGCGGCGGGCGTCGCCGCGGTCGCCTTCGTCGGGCGAGACGAGCACGCAGGCGGTCTGCACCGGCGCCGTCATGGGGCCGCCGCGGCGCAGGCGGTGGATGACGTCATGGCCGTCGTCGGCGCCGATG
>DASXOU010000965.1:0-2273 GCA_036494045.1 Polyangia bacterium
ACCGATCGGTTGGGCCTGTTCGCGGCGCTGAACGTGACGCCCGGCGTGGTGCACGTCGAGGCGGCGGGCGGCATGACGGCGGAAGGCGCGCTGGAGTCGTTCGGCACGTTCGACGCGTTCGTCTACACGGACTCGGTGAGCCTGGTGAACATCAACGGCGGCAAGGGCACGCGCTGACGTCGGGCGCGTCGCGCCGTCACGGCTCGCCGAGGATGCGCGCGGCTTCGCGCGTGTAGCCGGCCGCGTCGCGGAGGACGAGCGGCGCCTCGACGACGAGCGGGCCGCGCGCGCCCTTTTGCGCCTCGACGAGCACGCGGTTGGCCGGCTCGTCGGCGCGCGGATGCACGAAGCGCGCGCGCAGCGGCCGCAAGCCTTCGCCGTCGAGCGCGGCCAAGAGCGCGCCGACACGAGTCGCCGGATAGACCAGCGCGGCGCGTCCGCCCGGCTTGAGCGACCACCGCATGGTGCGCGCGAGCGCCGGAAGCGTGAGCTTGAGCTCGTGCTGCGCGATCGCGACTTCGGCGTCGGGCGACGCCGGTCCTTCGTCGAGCGAGCGATACGGCGGATTGGCGACGGCCGTGTCGTAGAGCGCGCCGCCTTCGCCGATCGACCAGGCCTCGGTCAGATCGCTCTGCCGCACCATCACGCGCTCGCCCATTCCGTTTTCGCCCGCGTTGCGCAGCGCCAGCGTCGCCAGCCGCTCCTGCAATTCGACGAGCGTCGCGCGCGCGCTGCGATCGCGCGACAGAAGGCCGAGCGCGACCACGCCGCAGCCGGCGCAGAAGTCGACCACGCGCCCGTACGGCGGCGTCACGAAGTCGACGAGCAGCAGCGGATCGACCGAGAAGCGATAACCGGCGCGCGGCTGCCACAGCGTGAGCCGGCCGCGGAGGATCTGGTCGCGCGTGAGCTCGTCGTCGCCGGTCACACTTCCTCGGACGGCACGATCGGATTGATCACGAGCCCCGAGGCGAGCTTGGGATAAAAGAACGTCGACTTCTGCGGCATCACCTCGCCGGCGTCGGCCACCGCCTTGACGTGCGCGACCGGCGTCGGGTTCATGAGCAGCACCGCCTGCACCGCCGGATCCTTGGCCAGCGCCAGCGCCGCGCCGGTGTCCTTGACGTAGCGCAGGTTGGTCTGCCGCTCTTGCGCCGCGCGATCGATGCCGAGGATCTCCTCGATGACGAGCGCGTGCAGGAGCGTGACGTCGAGCGTGCGCAAGACCTCGGGGCCCGCCAGCGACGGCACGCCCTCGAGGCTCACGTCGCGCAGGAGCGACAGGTAATAGATGTTGCCGTCGCCGGCGGCGAGCGCGAACGTCGGGCGCGCCTTGCCGCGCTGCTCGAGCTCGGCGCGCACCGCCGCCGCGTCGCCCGCGGCCATCGGCGTGACCTCGAACCATTTTTTGGCGCGCTCGATCACCGACGGCAGATCGAACGAGGCGAGGCCATGCACCACGCGATGCGTGGGAAACACGAGCAGGCCCGGATCGTCCATGTTGGCCAAAAAGATCGTGCCGTACTCGACCGACGAGCGCGCGTTGCTCGCCGACTCGGCGCGCAGCTCGTCGCGCAAGGCCAGCATCGTCTCGTAGCGATGGTGTCCATCGGCGATGTAGATCTTCTCGGCGGCGAGGAGCGCGACCACGCGCGCCTGCGCCTCCTTGTCGGTCAGGCGCCACAGCTTCTGCTCGACACCGTCGCTGGTGCGCCCGGCGATCGCCGGCGCCGTCTTCTCGAGCGCGGCGAACGGCTCGTCGCTGGCGCGAGCCGCATCCGCGTAGAGGCCGAAGACTTGCGACAGGTGCGCGCGGGTGGCGCGCTTGAGCTTCAGGCGATCGGCCTTCGGCCCCGCCAGCGTGCGCTCGTGCGGCAACACCACGCGCTCCTCGAAGCGCGCCAGCCGAATGCGGCAGATGAACCCGCGCCGCGTCGCCGTCTTGCCCTCGGCCGTGAACGTCTGATGGTAGCGATAGAGCGCCGGCTCGACGTCGCGCGCCAGGATGCCTTCGCGCAGCCACTCGTTGAGATCGCGCGCGGCGTTGGCGTATTTCTCGTCGCCGGCGCCTTCGGGCAGGATGAGCCGCACGCAGTTGTGCGGATCGAGCGCCGCCAGCTTGTCGCGCTCCGACGGCGAAATCACGTCGTAGGGCGGCGCCAGCAGCTTGCCGGCGGGACCGGCGTGGGTCGAATAGAGGATTCCGCGGAAGGCTGCGATCTCGGCCATGCGGCGAAAGCTACCACTCAAAAGAGGGCGGGGTCGAGAGCGCC
>DASXOU010000966.1:0-2705 GCA_036494045.1 Polyangia bacterium
GGCGGGCGGCACTGCCGCGACGGCGGCCGGCGGCGGCCTCGTCGAAGATCGCCCGACGCTGGCCGAGCTGGAGCGCCGCTACATCGAGCTCATTTTGCGCGAGACCGGCGGTAACAAGAAGCGCGCCGCCGAGATCCTCGGCATCGATCGCCGCACGCTCTACCGCACGCTCGAGCGCGAAGGGCGCGCCGCCGAAGCGTCGGGCGAAGAGGACGATTAAGCGCGATGCTCTCGGGCACGTTTGCGACGATGCCGTTTGCCGATTTGCTGCAGTGGATCTGCGACGCGCGGCGGTCGGGTACGCTGCAGGTCAACCTCGAGTTCGAAGATCGCTTCTTGCGCTTCGTCGACGGCTCGATCGCGGCCTATGGCTCCGACGATCCGATGGCGCGCGATCTCGGGCGCCTGTGCCTGGTGCGCGGGCTGTGCGACGAAGCGTTGCTGCTCGCCGCGGTCGAGCAGCAGCGACAGAGCCACATGCCGCTCGGCGACGTGCTGGTGTCGTCGGGCGCGGTGACGCATGACCAGCTCGAGGAAGCGGTGCGCTCGCACGTCGAGGAGACAGTGCTCGGGCTCTTTTTGTGGCCCGAGGGGCGCTTCACCTATCGCGACGAGATCGCGCCCGACGACGTCGCGCAGTTCATGCCGCCCGAGTACGAGCTCGCCGAGACGATCCCGACGCGCGCCATATTAATGGAGGGGATGCGCCGGCTCGACGAGTGGACCCGCATCGTCAAGGTGCTGCCGACCGACGAGGTTCAGCTGCACGCGCTCGGGCCCGACGCGGAGCTGCCGATCCTCGAGGAGATCGCGGCGCACGGCGAGCCGCCGACGCTGGGGCAGATCCTGGCGGAGAAGGGCGACTCGCGCTTCGCGGTCTGCGCCGAGCTGTTCGCCGCGTTCGAGAAGGGGCTGGTCGCCGTCGAGGCGCCCAACGCGCTGGCGACCGAGCGCGCGCTCAAGACGGCGCGCGGCTCGACGACGGTCGCGCACCTCGTGCAAGCGGCGCGGACGATGGTCGACGAGGGGCAGCACGACGAAGCGGCGGCGCTGTTGCGCTCGGCGCTGGCGCTCGATCCGTTCCGCGCCGACGCGCGCGCGCTCATGACGCGGTCGCGGCAGGAGCAGCTGCGCGCGCTCTACGACGAGCTGCCGGCGCGGGCGCTGCCGCACATCGCGCGCGCCGGGACGGAGGTGCCGCTGTCGACGAAGGAGCGGCGCGTGTTGTCGCAGGTCAACGGGCGTTGGGACGTGGGCGCGCTGGCGCTGACGACCGGCGTCGGCGAGCTCGAGACGCTGCGCGCGCTGCGCCGACTGGTGCACGTCGGGCTGGTCGCCATCGCATAAAACGCATCAAAAGGGGGAATCCATGAGGCTCAGCCTTGTGTACGGGTTGATGGTCGCGCTCGCCGGCGCCGCGCACGCGAAGGGCGGCGGCGACATCATGAAGGACGCGTACGCCGACGATCAGGCGGCGATCGGCAGGATCCCGCAGGACATCTGCGACGCGGGCGGCAGAAAGCAGATCGATCGCATCGAGTCGTTCCACGCCTACGGCGCGAAGTTCACGAAGTTCGAGGACGACGGGCTCGGACGCCAGGACGCGGCCGCGGGCAAGAAGGGCGAACGCGACGCCTTCACCACGGTCAAGACGTTCGGCGCGCGCATCAAGGAGCTCAAGGTCGACGTCTTCGGCCAGGTCGCGGTCGCGACCTTTCTCCTCGATTACGACGTCGACACGGGCAAAGAGAAGATGGCGGGCAAGGATCGCTGCACGATGGTGTTCGCCAAGGTCGGCGACGCGTGGAAGATCGTGCACGAGCATTCGTCGCCGCTGAAGTCGTAATCGCGCCGCGCCGCGATATGATGCGCGGAGTTCGATCACGCGCGCTTTTCGCTGATCGGCGCGGGCTATCGCATCGAGTGCACGCCGAACGGCATGCCGCTCATCTAGCGCAAGCTGTGGACGCAGCTCGTCGAGCCGCCTTGGCACTACACCGTCGACGGCGACGTGGTCACGCTCGACGTCATGGGCGACCTGCAGTCGTCTCGCGGACGACGCTACTTGGCGTCGAGCAGGTGGTCGAGGCGCGCGACTTCGGCGTTGAAGGCGGGGCGCTCTTTTTCCGGCAGCTTCTTGCGCGTCGTCTCCTGCACGGCGAACGGATCGAGGATTTTCTCGCCCGCCATCAGCTGATAGTGCAGGTGCGGCGCGAACGAGTGGCCCGTGTTGCCGCTCTTGCCCACGACTTCGCCGCGCGACACGTGCGCGCCCGACGCCAGCGGCGACGGCTCCGACAGATGCAGGAACAGCACGGTCCAGCCGTGGCCGCCCGACTCATGCAGCTCGATCGAGTTGCCGTTGCCCTTCCAGTTCCAATTTTTTCGCCCCACGGTCGCCTCGAACGGCGCGTGCACCGACGAGCCGAGCGGCGTCTTGAAGTCCACGCCTTTGTGGCCGCGGCCGTCGCGCAAGAGCGACGTCACCTGCTCGTAGTCGTCGAGCGGCGCGTGCTGCAAGCGCAGCTCGAGCTCGGCGCCGTCGGGCGTGTAGAAGCGCGGCCACTGCGAATCGGCCGCTTTGTAGCGATAGGCGCGGAACGTGCGGTTCGCCTTGCCGCTCTTGTAGCGGACGGCGTAGACGATCGGATCTTCGCCCGGGCGCTCTTCGTACAACGCTTCGAGCACGTCGCCGCGACGCAGAT
>DASXOU010000967.1:0-3396 GCA_036494045.1 Polyangia bacterium
AACACGCCCGACTGCGACTGCCGCGGCCACTGCCCGTCGGGGAGCTGCAGCGCGCGCAGCCGCTCGACGCCGCGCAGCACCGCCGCGTGCGTCGGCGGCAACGCCTCCATGAGCGCGAGCAGTGCCCACGCGGTCATCGCCGCCTGCGCCTCGGGATGCTCGACGTATTGGTCGGTGACCGAGCTCTTCCAATGCTCGCCCCAGCCGCCGTCGGGCTTCTGCTTGCCGAGGAGCCACTCGATGGCGCGCGCGATCGCCGGATCCGACGCCGGCACGCCGGTGGTGCGCAGCGCCTCGACGACGTGGAAGATGGCGTAGGTGAAGTTGATGCCCCAGAAGCCGAGATACGATCCGTCGGCTAGCTGGCGCGAGCGCAACAGCGCCATGCCGCGATCGATGGCGCGATCGATCTCGGCGCGAAGCGTCGAGGGAAAGCGCGCGCGAAACCGCGCCAGCGCGCCCACGCATGACGCCGTGCACTCGGTGTACGAGCGTTCGGTCATGCAGTTGCCGTACATCTCCGACGGATTGATGTACTCGAGGATCAAGCTGCCGCGGCGCGACTCGTAGCTGCCGAAGCCGCCGTCCTTGTTCTGCCGGCGCAGGATGAAGCGCGCCGCGTCGGCGAGCCGCCCGTCGGCGATGCGCGCGCCGGCGTCGATGAGTCCGTCGACGTCGTTCGCCTCGAGGAGCGCCGTCATCGCCTCGGCCGTGCAATCGGACACCGCCCAGCGATGGACGCCGTCGGAGAAGCACCAGCCGCCGAGGATGGGCTCGCGCCGCTCGGCTTCGTGGCCGGGCAATTCCTCGCGCATCTGCGCGTCGCGCAGCCAGCCGTACGCCTTCTGCAGCGCGCCGGTCGGCGTCGAGCGCGCCACGATTCGCGCCGGCGCTTCCAGCATCGCGCGCATGCCGAACGCGGTGTCCCACGAGGTCGAGTGCGCGCCGCAGTAGCGGATGCCCTCGGCCTCGTCTTCCCACTTCCACGACTCCATCGCGGAAAGCGACGACTCGAGCAGCGGATGATTCTCCGCGTAGAGCGCGAGGCAGTCGAGCAGCCCGTTGACCGGCGACAGCCCCTGCCCGCGGCTCGCCTCCTGCTCGTACACGATGCGCGAAAAACAATGGGTCAGCGCGCGCTGCCGGAGCGCCTTGACCGAGTGCTTCTCGTATTGCACGAGCGAGTCGTAGATCGCGCGCAAGGGCAGGCTCGGACGCACGTGCAAATCGGACGGCGCGATATCATGACGATGCGACGCGAAATCGATCTCGCCATATTCGCGCGCATATAATTCTCGACGGAGCTGCTCGCGAATCGGCCCGATTTCGCCTTTGAAACGCCGCCCATACAAATACGCGATGCCGAGGTAGATGTACCGCGTATGGCAATAGTAATTGTTCGGATGCAGCGGCACCCAATCGGGCAATAGGAACAATTCGGGCGGAATCGGATTCACGCCGTCATATTCGTAGAGCCCGATCATCGACAGCCAGAACTTGCCCCACGTCGGAATCGCGCACACGCCGCCCGGCTGCGACTGCAGCCAGTCGCGCGCCGGCGCGCACAGCGGATGCTCCGGCGGCAAGCCGAGCAGGCGCAGCGCCACGTAGCCGAGCGCCGTCATAAACACGTACGGCCCGCCTTCGCCGTGCATGCCCCAGCCGCCCTCGGGCGTGCGCGTGATCTCGTACTGCTTGATGATGCGCGCGCGCGTATCTTCGGGCACGGCGTCCAGGCGCCCGACGATCTTCTGCACGATCACCCACTGCGACAGCAGCATCGAGTTCCACACCATCTCGGCTTCCCAGTACCCGGTCGGGTGCTGGAGCTCGGCGAGGAACTCGAACGCCTTGAGCAGCGCGTCGCCTCCGGTCGCGTCCGCGTTGACGGTCGACGGCGGAAGGCTGGCGGCTTCTTTCATCCGACGGCTCGCTTCGCGTCGCGGGCGATGTCGCCGCGGGCGACGAAGAACTCGTAGGCTTCGCGCACCGCGTCCTCGTGCGCCGTCGGGACGAAGCCGAGCTCGCGCTGCGCCTTCGACGTATCGGCGTGGCGCTCGAGGCGCAGGATGTGGATCGCGCCCGGCGTCAGACGCTGCGTCCGGCGCGGGAACAGCGTCGACTGCACGAACTGGGTCATCGGCGCGATCGCCGCCATCAGCGACGCGGGCAGGCGGCGCGGGCGCTTTTTCCCGGTGACCCGCTCCATGATGCCCATGATGTCGTCCATCGTCTGGAAGCCCGACGAGATGATGTACTTGTGGCCGGTGCGCCCCTTGTGCATGGCCAGGACGTGGCCGGCGCAGATGTCGCGCGCGCTGACGAACTCGAAGCCGCCCGGGATGTACGCGCGCAGCTTTCCGTTGGCGAAGTCGCGCAAGACGGCGCCCATGCGCGACGGCAAGTAGTCGTGCGGGCCGAGGATCGCGCACGAGGTGGCGATCACCACGTCCTGCCCTTCGGCGACGGCGCGCAGGCACTCGAGCTCGACCGCCTGCTTCGAGACTTCGTACGGCATGTGCTGCTGAAACGGGTTGAACGGCACGGTCTCGTCGGCGGGCGTGCCGTCGGCGTGGCGGCCGGTGGCGCTGAAGCTGCCGGTGACGACCACGCGCCCGCAGCCGGCTTCGCGCGCCGCCTGCAAGAGGTTCTTGGTGCCGATCACGTTGTTCTGGAAGAGCTCGAGCTCCTTGCCGGCGACGGTCGAGATCTGCGCGGCCACGTGATAGATGCGGTCGATTCCCTTGACGGCGTCGCGCAGCGACGACAGCTCGCGCAGATCGCCGTAGACGACCTCGACGCCGGCCGAGGTGATGCCCTCGTTGTTGTCCTCGCGGCGCGCCAGCGCGCGAATCGACACGCCGCCATCGGCTTGCAAACGGCGCAATAGATTCGCGCCCAGATGACCCGCGCCGCCAGTGACCAGTACCTTCATGCGCCCTCTCGTGTAACCGGATCGCCCGCCGATGTCCAGCGCTCGGCCCGTGCGATTTCGCACGGTTGTTTCGCTTCCAACTGTATCGAGTATTGACACCGGCCGCCCGAACCATTCAGATACGCGCCAACCCACGCGAGCGCAGCGAGCGTGTAGATAGGTAGTGTCCGCGGCCCGTGGGGCCGCGATTCCGACACGCAGTGGAGGAGAGCCCGATGACGGAAAAGCCGTTGCTCACGGATCTCGTGCAGACGTCGCTCGATGCAGGCGAGGTCAAAGGCGTCGTCGACGAGTACAACTCGTTCCACGCCGGCACCGTCGAGACGCGCAAAGCGAACTACACGAAGATGGTGAACGACTATTACGACCTCGTCACCGACTTCTACGAGTACGGGTGGGGACAGTCGTTTCACTTCGCGCCGCGGCACAAGGGCGAGACCTTCGAAGCGTCGCTGGTGCGC
>DASXOU010000968.1:0-3934 GCA_036494045.1 Polyangia bacterium
CGAGCACCAGAAACGCGTGCACCCAGGGCCCGGCCGCGCCGACCATCCCGATCAACCACGCCACCAGCAACAACGCGCTCACCATCCACAACATCGCCGCTCGCCCTTTCAGTACCGAACCGTCCAGTACAAGTTGACGCGCCCGACCGCCGCGTCGCCGAACGCCGTCTCCAGCTCGTAACGCTTCTTGAAGCGCCACTCGAGATCGGCCTCGTTCGAGTTGAACCGCTGCGTGCCGACGAAGGTGCTGCCGAACTGGTGCACGTAGCTCACGTAGATGGTGTCGGTGATGTACTTGCCGACCTCGAGCCGCGTGTCGCCGAGCCCGGTCGCGCCCTCGCTGCCGGTGTCGACCTTGATGACGTCGATCGGCAGATTGGGCGCGATCTGATCCTTGATCTTGCCGACCAACAGGCCGCTGACCGCGCCGGTGACCTTTTGATCGAGCGAGCGCTCGTCCACGCGTTGCGTCGCCGGATCGCCCGACAAGATCGCCGCGATCACCTCCGACTGATCGTAGATCGGCGGATCCGACGTCAAGAGCAGCTTCGGCTTGCGCGCCGTGCCGTGCACCTCGATCACCAGCGTCGTCTCCGACAGTTGCCGCGTCAGCCGCACGTCGAGCTCGGGATCGGGCTCGGCCTCGCCGCCGAAGCCGACGCGCACCTTCTCGATGTTGTAGCGCCGCCCGAGCAGCTCGAGCCAGCCGCCTTCGGTGTGCACCTGGCCGCGGATGCGCGTGACCGGTCCGACGATCGCGATCCCGAGGTTGCCGTAGAGATCGGTCGACAGCTCCTTCGAGCGCACGTGGAAGGGCCCGGGAATTTTCGCTACCAGCTCGGTCGTAGCCGCCTCTTTTTCCGCGGCCTCGCGCTTGGCCTCTTCGCGCTTGGCGTTGGCGTCGACGAACTTGACGTCCTCGAGCGGGCCGGTCGACTGCAGCTTCTTGCCGCCGGCGAGCTTGGGCAGGTTCACCGTGCCCTTCTCGACGGTGACGGTGCCGCTCATGCCGTCTTCCGTTTGCGCGCCGTGCACGCTCACGGTCGCGTCGAGCCAGGCACCGAACGTCCCCGTCGGAATCGGGAACTTGTGCGCCTCGGCGCGCAGATCGACCGACTGCGGCTTCAACCCCGCGAGCTTGGCCTGCCCCGACGCCTTGACGCTGCCGTCCTGCACCTTGGCCTCGGCGTCCTTGAGCGTGATGACGCCGTTCTGCATGGCGACGTCGACCTTGATGTGATTGTAGATGCGCGCATCGGCGGCGAGCGCGAGCTGTCCGTCGTCGAGCTTCAAGAAGCCGCGCACCGTCGGATTGGCGCGCGGGCCGCTGGCGTCGATGCCGGCGTTGAGCGTGCCCTTGAACAGGCGCGGATTGGTCAGCCCGACGTTGGCGATGTCGATGTAGAACCCGCTGGCGCGCAGCGCGGCCACGAGCGGCTGCTTGGCGTCGACGGGAATCGTGGCGTGGCCGGCGAGCGAGCCGCCCTTGACCTCGTGCGCGTCCAGCTTCGCCGTCGCCGCCTTGCCGTCGTAATTGGCGTCGGCTTCGAACTTGTCGTACTTCATCTCGCCGAGGTTGAGCGCGGCGATCGCCAGCTTCAGCGTGCCCGTCGGCTTTGCGATGGTGCCGCGCACCTCGGCGTGCGCGTCGAGCTTGCCTTCGAGCTTGGGCACGAGGTCCTGCACGCGCGCCAGATCGAACCCGGGCACGTCGACGTCGACGCGCACCGGCGTCGCTTGATACGGCTCGTGATCGAGCACGCGCTGCACGTCGATCGGCACCTCGCCCTTGACGCGCAAGATCGGCGCGCCGCGCAGGTTCCCGTCGATCTTCACGGTCGCGCGCTTCTGCGCGTAGGCGAGCGCCGCCGACAGATCGATCTTGTCGACCTTGCCGCGGGCGAGCTGCCGGCCGCTGACGTTCACGTCGAGCGTCGGCTGATGCAGCGTGCCGTGTAGCTTGACCGATCCGTCGACGATGCCGGCCGTCGCCGGCGGCGTGATGCCGAGCTCCTGAAACGGGAAGCGCGCCAGATCGAGCTTGGTCAGCGTCACCATCGCTTCGATCGGCGTCTTGTGCTGGAGCTGCGCCACCAGCTTCTTCGCCTGCTGCAGCTTGGCCAGCGACGCGTCGATCGGCACGCGCACGTCGGCGACCAGCGCGCCCGCGTCCTTGCCCAGCGACTGTTCGAGGTGCACCTCGGCGCGCGCCGCCAGCGAGCGATCCTTGTAATCGACCTTGAGGCGCACGTCGTTGTTCTTCGAGTCGGGCCCGAGCTGCCAGCCGCGCCCGTGCACGTCGACGGCGAGCACCGGCCGCGCGGTCGTGCCCGACGCCTTGATGCTGCCGTCGAGCCGCCCGTCGATGTTGGCCAGCGCCGGCGGCAGCACTTTGTGCAGCTTGACCATCCAGATGTTCGACGCCGTGATGTCGGCCGACAGCGGCCGATTTCCCGTCATCACTGTCGGCACGTCGATCTTTCCGTGAAACGACTGATCGATCGACTTCAGCGACCACTCGGCCTTGGCGCGATCGTCGGCGTAGCTGGCGCCGAGCTGATAATGGATGCGATTGAGCCCGAGCGCCTGCGAGCGCACCGAGAAGCCTTGCAGCGACGCCTGCACGCGCGGCTGGCTCGTCTTGCCGCTGGCGCGGACGTCGACGTCGAGCTGCGTGTCGGGCAGATCGATCGACGGCTTGGCCATGCCGACGAGCTGCTTCAGGTTCAGCTTCTGCGCGCGCAGATGCGCCGCCAGCTCCTGGCTCGCGAAATCGTACTTGGCGTCGATCCCGAGGTGCTGATCGCCAGATGCCAGCTCGAGCTTCTGCAGCTCGACGCCGCCGTGCACGCGCAGGCTCGCCGGCCCCGTCGTCATCCACGCGCGGCCGTGTCGCCCGATGGCGAGCTTGGCGATGGTCATGTCGGCGCCGACGATCTTGGCGCCGGCCGGGCCTGGATGGCGCCTGAGCTCGGGCGTGCCGTCGATGCGCAGCTCGACCGCGAGCTGATCGGGCCCGCGCGCAATCAGCGACGCCTGCACCTTCTTGGTGTCGCCCGAGGCGTCGAGGTCGAGCGTATCGAGAATCACGCCCGAGGCGCGCACGCCTTCCACGCGCACGCGCGCCTGCCCGATCAAGTCTTCGTCGTGCACGTGCGCTTCGAGCCGCGCCACCTTGTTGCCGGCAAATGCGAGGTCGTGCCCGTTCACGTCGGCGTCGACGTGCAAATGGATCTTGGTGCGCTCGACGCGCGCCTCGACCGCGACGCTGCCGGCGACGCCCTTGATGCCGAGCGCGCGCAGCTGCGACAGATCGTGCGACGCCACGTTGGCGGCGATGCGCGCGTCACCGGCGGTGTCGAGCGTGCCGTGCGCGTCGACCTTGGTGCCCGCGATCGTGGCCACCAGGCCCTTCAGATCGATGGTGCCGTTCGGACCCTTGCCGCGTCCGCTGGCGTCGACGCGCACGTCGCCGTGCGGCGCACCGACGACCGCCGCCGCCGGATCGATCCCGCGCGCGTTCACCGTCGCCGACCAGGCGATCTTCGGCGCCGTCGTCGCCAGCGTCGCGTCGAGCGCGAGCCGTCCCGCCGGCGGCTTGGCCACCAGCGACACCGCGAGCTTGTCGGCGGGCCCGTTGGCCTCGAGCTTCACGTTCCACTTGCCGCGCAATTTCACGTCGGGCAAGAGCTTGCGCAGCTCGGCGCCGTCGGTGTCGACGTTGAACACGACGTCCTTGGCCGCGATCGCGTCGCCGTCTACCTTGGCGCCGCCCTTGCCCGACAGCTTCGCGCGCAGCGGCGCCGCGGTCTCGACATCGAGCGCGTCGATCCCGGCTTCGATCTTGTCGCCGTCGATCTTGGCGTGCGCCTCGAGCTTGGCGACCGCATGCACGGTGCGAATGCTCGCCGTCTTCGGCAGGTCGTAGCGCGCG
>DASXOU010000969.1:0-8068 GCA_036494045.1 Polyangia bacterium
CGCGATCAGGAGCTCGGCGATCTCGGCTTCGAGACGCGCGCGCGGCTCGCCGGCCGGCGTTTCGTCCAGCTGGGCGCGCAGGGTGTTCAGTTTTTGAACTTCAGGGCTCAAACGGTCTCGATTTTATACGAATCCGCTAGCGCCCGAAAGCGCGAGGATCAAAGGAGGCTCGGGAACGAAAGACCCCGGTTTGCTTGACTACATCGACTTTTGCGATGAGACTTAGGGTCGGATGACCCCAGCGGACCCGAATTTCAGCGGCGCGCCCGGCGCCAAGAAATTCCCCGACTACGTGCCGCCAACGAAGGTGCACTACGACGGGCAGAAGCCCGCGACCCTGCACCTGCGCAAGTGCAAGCTGATCACGCAGGTCGGCGGCCGCGCGCGCGAGCACACCTTCGACAAGGGGACCATCACCATCGGCGCGATGGAGGACAACGACCTCGTCGTCAGCGACGACACGGTCTCACGCTACCATTGCAAGATCGTGCAGGAGGACACGAGCTACCTGCTCGTCGATCTCGGCTCGACCAACGGCACGTTCATCAACCGCGTGCGCATCAAGGAAGCGTACTTGAAGCCCGGCTGCACCATCGGGCTCGGCAACACCGAGGTCAAGTTCCACGCCGCCGACGAGAAGGTCGAGATCCTGCCGTCGCGAAAAGAGAAGCTCGGGCGCATGGTCGGGCGCCACGTCAAGATGCGCGAGCTCTACACGGTGCTGGAGAAGATCGCGCCGACGGCGACGACGGTGGTGATCGAGGGCGAGACCGGCACGGGCAAGGAAGTGGTCGCGCAAACGATCCACGATCTGTCGCCGCGCTCGTCAGGGCCGATCATGGTGTTCGACTGCGGCGCGGTGCCCGACAACCTGATCGAGTCGGAATTGTTCGGGCACGAGAAGGGCTCGTTCACCGGCGCCATCATGACGCGGCAGGGCCTGTTCGAGATGGCGCACGGCGGGACGCTGTTCCTCGACGAGCTCGGCGAGCTGCCGCTCGACCTGCAGCCGAAGCTTTTGCGCGCGCTCGAGCAGCGCGAGATCCGGCGCGTGGGATCGAACAAGCCGATCAAGGTCGACGTGCGCATCATCGCCGCGACCAATCGCAACCTGGAAGACGAGGTGCGCGGCGGGCGCTTTCGCCAGGATCTGTTCTATCGATTGAGCGTGGTACGCGTGATGCTGCCGCCGTTACGCGAGCGCATCGACGACCTGACCATCCTCATCAAGCATTTTTTGGCGGAGGCGCCGTACAACCGCAAGCCCGACGGATCGCCGAAGGTGACCGGCGTGTCGCGCGCGGCGATGGATCTGCTGGCCACCTACAAGTGGCCGGGCAACGTGCGCGAGCTGGTCAACACCGTCGAGCGCGCGGTGTCGTTCGCCGAGGGCGAGATGATCGAGCCGCGCGATCTGCCGGAGACGGTGCGCGGCGAGGAGTCGGCGCCGCGGCGAATGGGCGCGTCGGGGCCGATCTCGGTCGGGTCGGCCGACGTCGACGCGACGTTCAAGGACGCCAAGGAGCGCTGGGTGTCGACGTTCGAGCGCGACTACATCCTGACGCTGCTCAAGAAGAACAAGGGCAACATCTCGCACGCGGCGCGCGAGGCCGACATCGATCGCAAGTACTTCCGCAAGCTCATGAAGAAGTACGGCATCGAAGGCGGCGGCGACACCGAAGTCGACGACGAAGACGCCGACACCGTGATTTGACAAGCGGCCTTTAGCCGTTAGCCATTAGCCATTAGCCCGAACGAGAAACGCATTCCGGCCAGCGTGCTTGCGGCGCTGCTCGCCGTGCAGGTGATGTTCGCGTCGCTGTCGATCGTCGGCAAGATCGCGCTGCGCGAGATCCCCGCCTTCGGGCTCATCTGCGCGCGCGCGTCGCTGGCGGCGGTGGTGCTGGTGGCGGCGCGCGTGATCTTGCGGCCGCGCGAGCGCGTGGCAGCGCGCCATCTGCCGGAGCTGGCGCTGTGCGCCCTCTTCGGCATCACGGCGAACATGCTGCTCTTCATCGCCGGCCTGGCGCGCACGACCGCGACCAACGCCATCGTCATCGGCACGACCATCCCCGTGTTCACCGTCGGCGTGGCGGTGGCGCTGCGAAAAGAGGCGGCCACGCTCGTCAAGATCGTCGGGCTGGTGGTCGCGTGCCTGGGCGCGATGGTGATCGTGGGCGCGGCGCGGTTCGAGCTCGGCTCGGGGCAGCTCCTCGGCAACCTGCTCATCGTGGGCAACTCGCTGTCGTTCTCGGTCTACCTCGTGATCTCGCGGCGCCTGCTCACGATCTATTCGCCGGTCACGATCGTGTCGTGGACCTTCGTGTTCGGCGCGATCGGAATCCTGCCGTTCGGCGCGCCGTCGCTGGTCGCCGCGGCGCCGCATGTCTCGCCGCGCGCATGGTCGTGCGTCGCGTACATCGTCGCGTTTCCGACGGTGGGCACCTACTTCCTCAACATGTTCGCGCTGCAGAAGGTGCCGGCGTCGCTGGTCGCGATCTACATCTACGTGCAGCCGGTGATCGGCGCGCTCATGGCGGCGGCGGCACTCGGCGAGCGCCCTTCCTTGTCGACGTACGTCGGCGGCGCGCTCATCGGCGCCGGGATCTGGCTGGTGACGCGCGAGGCGCGACGTGCGCGTGCAGCGGCCGAACGCGCGCGATCTGCTACATTGCAAGCGTGAACGACGACGACGCGCCGCGCCTGTTCACGGGGCGCCTCGAGCTGGTGGCAGCGACGGCCGAGCTGGCGCGCGCGGCAACGACCTCGCCGGAGTCGCTGGGCAACCTGCTCGCGTGCGAGGTGCCGCGCGGCTGGCCGCCCGAGCTCATGAAGGATCAAGAAGCGGCGTGGGCGGCGCAGCTCGGGGCCGAGCCGGCGCTGGCCGGATGGAGCGCGTGGTACATCGTGCAGGTCAAGCCGGCGGTGCTCGTCGGCAGCATCGGCCTGTCGGGGCGGCCCGACGGCACCGGCTGCGTCGAGTGCGGCTACGCGATGCTGCCCAAGTTTCAGCGGCGCGGCTACGCGACCGAGGCGATGGGCGGGCTCATCGATTGGGCGTTCTCGCATCCCGAGGTGCGGCGGATTCGCGCGCACACGTTTCGCCATCTGACGGCGTCGATCCGCGTGCTCGAGAAGAACGGGCTCTCCCACGTCGGCGACGGCGACGAGCCGGAGACGCTGCGCTTCGAGCTGGCGCGTCCCGATTAGCGACAGCCCTACAGCGCGACGGCGTTGGCGGCGTGGCGCAGCTTCTTCATGAACGGGGCGAGCAGCCAATTTCTCCACGGCAGCCGCGACATCACGCGCATCGCTTGCGTCTGCAGCCACATGGCGCCCCGGCCGGTGTTTGCCAATTGGGCGACGATGTCGCGACCGAGCGTCTGGTTGTGCGCGACGAACTCGCGCATGCGTGATTGATAGCGCGCGAACGCGGCGACATGCGCGCCGTCGGCGGCGGCGAGCTCGGCGGCGAGGACGTGCGCGCCCACGAGCGCGAGGCTGGTGCCTTGTCCCGATGACGGCGACGGGCAATAGGCGGCGTCGCCGACGAGCACGACGCGTCCGGCGCTCCAGCGCGGCAGATCGATCTGCGTCATCGAGTCGAAGTAGAAGTCGTCCGCGCCCGGCAACTCGGCGAGGAGGCGCGGCGTCTCCCAGCCGACGCCGGCGTAGGCCTCGGCGAGGAGCGCCTTCTGCCGCGCGACGTCGCGCCGATCGAACGCCAGCGGCGGCGAGCTGAAGATGAAGCAGGCCTTGGCGCGCTCGTCGCCGCGCGTGCTGTAGACGTTTACGATGCGCCCCGGCGCGCGATGGATGAGCTCCCAGCGATCGAGCTGCCAGCGGTTGGCGACGCTGAAGATGGCGATGTAGCCACCGAGCGGGCGTTCGTGCGCGGCGGCGTCGGCGAATGCGAGCGCGCGCACGTTGGAGTGCAGCCCGTCGGCGCCGACGACGAGCGCGAAGCGTCGCGGCGCGCCGCGCTCGAAGCGGACGGTGACGCCGTCGTCGTCTTCGGCGAGGGCGGCGATCGAATCGCCGAAGGAGTACTCGACCTCGTCGCGGCTGCGCTCGTAGAGGATGCGCGCCAGCTCGCCGCGCAAGATCTCGAGATCGTCGTCGCAGCGAAAGCCGATGAGATCGCCATCGAGCGTGACGACGGCGCGGCCGGCGTCGTCGACGTAGGAGCCGCCGCGCATGTCGGTACGCGCGCTGAAGACGGCGTCGTGAAGGTCCATGCGCTCGAGCACGCGCACGGCGGCGCCGCGGATGTCGACCTTGTAGCCGCCCGGTCGCAGCGCCGGCGCGCGCTCGACGATGGTGGGACGATAGCCGTGGCGGCGCAGCGCCAGCGCCAGCGCGGGGCCGGCGATGCTCGCGCCGGAGATCAGGATGTCGCGGTTGTGCATGGCGACAACCTAGCGAGCGCGAGCGCGCGCGGCCATTGCCGGCGCCGCCAAATGATCAGGCCGAACGCGTCAGCGCGCGCGCGGCGGCGCGGCGAGGACGATCTGCGTGGCGGAGGCGCCGATGTCGTGCGTGAGGATGGCGCGACGCAGATCGCTCCACTCGCTGTATTGCGCCTCGTCTTGCGGCACGGCGTCGACGTGGCCGCATACTTGGGGCTTCGGCTGCGGCAACTTGTCGCAGTAGGCGCGCGCGCACGCTTGCAGCACCTTCGCCGAGCGCAGCTCCGGCGGCGGCGTGTCGAAGTGGATCATCGCGTCGCGGCACGTGGGCTCGAGATAGAGCGACGCGCAGCCGCGTGCGACCACGGCAGCGTCGGTCGGCTGGCCGGGCGGCGCGGGCCTACCTCGTTGCGCGCGCGCGGCGGCGACGCCACGCTCGGCGCCGATGCAGGCGGCGATCTTGACGTCGAGATCGCCGGGGCCCGGCTGCACCAGCGTCGGCGGCACCAGCGACGGCGCATCGGCCGGCGTCGGGCGGCGCGGTCCCGGATGCGGATCGGAGCCGCGCTCGGCGCTGGGCGCGCTCGCCGGCGCGACGGCGGCCGACGACGCGGCCGATGACGCCAGCGGCGGTGTCGACGGAACGGCGGCCCACACCGCGAGGCCGATGAGCAGCGCGCCGGCGGCGCCGAGTACGAAACGACCCATGCGCGCACCGTAGCATGGCGCCCTGTTTGCATGCGATGCTTGTATGCGCGTCAAGCGAGTGCTCGGATTGGTGGCGACGGTCGCGTCGCTAGTCGGTTGTGGCGGCGCCGGGACGACGGCCGGCACGACGTCGGTGCCGGGAGCAGGCGGCGCGGGCGCCACGCCCGGCGGCAACGGTGGCGGTGGTACCACCGGCGGCGCGCCCGGTGGCACCACGCCCGACGGCGGCGCGCCCGGCACGCCCGACGGCGGCACGATCGCGCCCTGCTCGCCGACGCCGCAAAAGGTCGCCGACGATCTACAGCCCGTCGCCAGCGACGGCAGCTACATCTACGGCTGGGGCACGCAGCGCATCGCGCGCGTCGCCCTCGGCGGCGGCGCGACCGAGACGCTCGTCGGCGGCATCGACGTCGCCGACGATCGCTCGCTCGCCGTCGACGATCATCAGATCTATTGGACGTGGAACGATTACCAGAACGATCGCACGGTGCTCCTACGCGCGCCCAAGAGCGGCGGCAGCGCCATCGTCGTCTCCGACGGGGCGCAACCGACCATCGTCGTGGACGCGAGCTGGCTCTATGTCATCAACCCGTCCATCCCCAATTCGCCGCTCGTGCGCACGCCCAAAGACGGCGGGACAACCTGGACGCTCAATCCGGCGATCACCGCTGCGCTCGCCGTCGACGCGCAGTACGCCTACTGGATCGGCAACCAAGGCGAGCAGCTCGGGCTCATCGAGCGCGCGCCGCTCGATTCCGGACCGGCCGAGACGATCGGCAGCTGGCACTATTACGATCCCGACCACATCGGCGACATCATCGCCGACGCGCACGCGTTCTACATCTTCGACGACTTTCGCATCGTGCGCGCCGATCTCGCCACCGGCGCCACCGCCACCATCTTCGATCCGCAGCTCACGACCAGCGTCGGCGGCGGCGACCGCCACGGCCACATGTCCGTCGACGCCGATTCGGTCTACTGGGTCGAGAGCGACGACGACGTGGAAGGCCCGCCGCCGCCCAATCCGAACCACTGGGTCAACCGCGTCGGCAAGGACGGCTCGGGCGCGCGCACCGTCGCCGCCGATCAGGGCCTCGGCCACTACGCGGTCGGCGCCGGCGACAGCGTGTACTACGACACCGACGCCGCGCTGATGCGCGTCTGCAAACCCTAGCGACCCTAGCGCTTGCCTTCGTCGATGAGGCGCGCGCCTTCCATGAGGAGGTGCGTCGTGGTCGACTTGACCTCGTCTTCCATGTCGACGTCGACGGCGCCGAAGTCGAAGCGCCCGTCGGCCCAGGTCAGCATGTGATAGACGGCCTCGGCGCCCTTGCGCGCGTTCTGCGGCGCGCGATCGCCGTCGAGCCGCGCGGCGATGACGCGCCCCTCGCGGCAGAAGATCCGTCCGGTGACGCCGATGCGCTCCAGCCGCAGGATGCCGCTCTTGCGCTCCATCTCGATCATCACCATCAGCGACGACAGGCCGAGCTGCTCGAGCGTGCCGTGGATGCCGGCCGGCTTCTTCAGCGGGCCGCCGGGAATCGGCGGCGGCTCGATGGGCGCGCGCTTGACCTCCTCGGCCTTGGCCGCGGTCGCTTGCGCCTTTTTGAGCGCGTTGGCCACGCGCAGATCGAGCTCCTCGAAGCGAAACGGCTTGGGCAGGTAGTCGTCGGCGCCGAGGCGGAAGCCCTTGATGCGATCTTCCTCGCCGCCGAGCGCGGTCAAAAAGATCACGGGCACCAGCGCCAGCTCGGCGCGCGAGCGCAGCGCGCGCACCAGCGACCAGCCGTCGAGCTTGGGCATCATCACGTCGGTGATGATGAGATCGGGCTTGAGCTGATCGGCGCGCATCAACCCTTCTTCGCCGTCGCTGGCCGTGGCGATGGCGTAGCCGCGCTTCTCCAGCAGCGTTGAGACCATCCGCAGGATCCACGGGTCGTCGTCCACGATGAGGACGCGCGGCGCTGAGGGCATGACGCTCCAGTTTAGCGCGCGGGTAGGAGCGGGCGCAAGAAGGCGGCGAGCGCGGCGCCAGTGACGGCGTTGCCGCGTGCGTTGAGGTGCGAGTCGCCGCGGTGGAACAAATGTCGCATGCCGTCGCTGGCGACGGGCTCGGCGCGCAAGATCGGCAGCAGATCGAGGTAGGGAATTCCCTTTTCCGCGAAGCGCGCCGCCAGGATGCGCTGCGCGCGATCGCGGTCGAGCGGCATGCCGGCGCGCGCGGAGACCTGCGCCCACAGCGGATCCTCGACCTGCAGCTCGTCCGGAATGACGAGCACCGCGAGCGTGCGCGGGGCGGCGGCGGCGCGCATTTCGTCGAGGATCTCCCAGAAACGGCGGTAATAGGGCTCGTCGCCGCCGCCGCAGATCTCGACGCCGTGGCGCGTCTCGAGCGCGAGGTAGGCATCCTGCGACATCGACGGCGGCTCGCGCGACGGATCGGTGAGCCAGGGGAACGCGCGCACCAGCTCGTCGCGCGACAGGAGCTTGTCGCCGGGCGCGCGCGCGGTCGCGGTGATCGCCGCCGGCGAGCCGGCGTGCCCGCGGCGGCGCTCGCGCGCGAGGATGGCGAGGCGACGCGGCAGCTCGTAGACGAGCATGTCGTGCCGATCGAGCCAACGGCGCATGCCGCCGCGAAAATGATCGCGGCCGCGCAGGTTGTCGACGATGTCGTTGCCGACGAAGAGATCGACGAGCACGACGTCGGGCTCAAGCGGCAGCGCCTCGTCGCGCTCGAGCAGGAGATATTCCTCGGGCCCGACGGCGGGCACGCCGATGGCGTCGATGGGGCAGCCGAGCGCGCGCTCGGCGACGGTGGCGAAGTGGAACTCGTGCGGCACGATGCCGACGGTGAACGAGTCGCCGACGGCGGTGACCAGGCAGCCCTGGTTCTTGACGAACTCGTCGTCGTTGAAGCCGCGCGTGTTGACGGGAAAGCCGCCGAACGAGCT
>DASXOU010000970.1:0-12192 GCA_036494045.1 Polyangia bacterium
TGCGTCGACTGCGTGCGCGGCGGCTCATCGGTGTCGGAGGGCTCGTTGTCGGTGCGCGGCGCCGGACGATCGCGACGCACGTGGCGGAGGAAGCTCTCGCCCTCGACGACCTCCATCGTGAAAATGATGTGGTCGCCCGCCAACACCAGCTCGTAGAGCGCGACGAGGTTGGGATGCGACACATCGGACAGCGAGCGAAACTCGTTCTTGAAGCGCACCAGCGCCGCGGCGTCGAGATCGCGCAGGGTCTTGAGCGCGACGACCTGATTGCGCTCGCGATCGAGGGCCTCGTAGACCACGCCCATTCCGCCGGCACCCAGCCGGCGCTGGATGACGAAACGATCCCCGCCGACGGTCTCGCCTGGTCGCTCGAATGCAGACACGCGCTCCCTCGATTATACACCTCCGCACGGGCTTTTGTCGGGACCCCGCTCGGGAGCCAGTGTCCTCACCACGCTAGATCGGGCTGGATGACGGGCCGACCCAGTTGCCGCCACTCCACGCGTACCAATTGCCGCTGTTCGCGTCCTGGCCCCAGATCGTCTGCGTCGCGGCGACGTAGGTGAGCCGCGCCGTTCCTCCGCCTCCCGCGACGGCGACGCCATTGTCCATGACGGTTCCCGAAGAGCTGAGCGTCCAGACGTTGCCGGACGCATCGGTGATCGAGCCACCGCTCGTCGTCGTCAGCACGACCTGGCACGATTGAATCGGGCTCGTCGATGACGGGCCGACCCAGTTGCCGCCGCTCCACGAGTACCAGTTGCCGCTGCTGGCGTCCTGGCCCCAGATCGTCTGCGTCGCAGCGACGTAGGTGAGCTGCGCCGTTCCGCCGCCTCCCGCGACGGCGCTGCCGTTCTCCATGATCGTGCCCGAGGAGCTGAGGCTCCAGACGTTTCCGGCCGCGTCGGTGATCGAGCCGCCGCTCGTCGTCGTCAACACGACCTGGCACGACCCGCCCGTCGGTGGCGGCGGCGGCGGCGCTACCGCCGCGATCGCCGCCGCGATCTGATCGCCGTAGTGCGTGCGAACGCCGTTGATCTGCAACAGGTCGCCGATGTTGTCCGAAGCGTGCCAGTGCCAGGCGGCGAATCCGCTCGTATAGCCATTCTGGAGCGCCCACGTCGTGACCGCGTAGATCACCTGGTCGCCGTTGGCGTCGATGCTGACGCCGTCGGTGGAGTTGCCAAACTCCGCGTTCAGCACCGGAATCGTTCCATCGCCGCTGGTGATTTGCTGGACCGCGCGGATGCCGGTTCCACTTCCAGCCGCGCCCAAAAGCGTCGCGTCGACGGAATTCTGATCTGGATTCCTGCCGTTTACCCAGCCATAGAAGTGCAAATCCCAGCCCACGTTGTGCAGCCCGGCGTACGACGATGAATCGAGCGCCGCCGGCCCGGTCGCGCCGGGATTGCCGGCGCCGACACCCGCTTCGAACAGGATCATGTTGTTCGCGCCCTGATTACGAATCGCTTGATAGGTCGCGATCTGCTGCCCCGTGATATCGCCTCCCTGTGGCTCGTTCATCGAGCCGAACCAGACATACGGATTGTTCTGGTATGCCGCCGCGAGCGACGCGTACCAATTCGTCTCGTTGGCCAGCTGCTGGCCGGAATAGGCGTTGGCGAGCGGCCAGGGATGATCCTCGATCTCGACGACGACCTTGTTCGCGGTCATGACGTCGACGAACGGCTGATAGAACGACGCCGGCTGGTGGTCGCCGTCGGCGAAGCGGATGAAATTGGTGCCGGGAAAGAGCTGAAGCACCTGCGACGCGATCGAGGGATCGCCCACGTTGATGCCGCGCGCGATGTAGACGTTCCCCGCCGGGTCGATGATCTGGCCGTTGGCGACGTGAAATTGTCCGGTGGCGGCCAATGGCGCGCTGGACTCGTTATCGTAGGAAGCGCCGGTCTTGCCGCCGCACGCTGCGGCCAACGCGCTCAGCCCGAGAAACAAATAGAACCGATTCGAACGTGGACCCATCGATCACCTCCGTCAGTGAGGAGGCGCATTAGCAAGCGGGTTGCCATGCGAGCTGGTGCGGACTTCGGGGCGCGTGTCGCACTCGATCGTGTTGTCGAGAACACAGCGCGATGCCCGGCTACTGATCGCAGGTGACGGGCTGTGTGTCGAAAAAGACGTCGTCGACGTAGAGATCGAGGGCGGGCTGCGCCGTCGCGGCGTTGGCGTAGAAGAGACCGATGCCGAGCTCGCTCAGCTTCTGGGCGGGCTGCACCGGCGTCGTCAGCGGGCCGAGCGTCGGCACTTCGGTCCCCGACAGCGAGAGCGCGCCGGCGAGATCGACGCGCCACACGTAGCAGGTCCATTCGCCGAAGCCGGGTGCTGCGCCTTTGAGGGAGCCGCCGGGCGGGACCCAGCTTTCGAGGGTCGTGTGGTCGGTGGCGACGAAGACGCCGATGCCTTGCGTGTTCTGCGCGTCGGCGACGAAGAGGCGGAGCTCGTCGGCGCCCGCCGGCGAATGCGCGAGCCAGATCCAGGCGCGCGCCCAGAACGTGGTCGCGTCGGCGAAGGTGCTGAAGGTGGCGATCTCGCTGATGTCGACGTCGCCGCTGCCGCCGGCCGGCACGGCGGCGAGCTGGAGGTGCAACGACTGCGTGCCGCGATGAACGTAACGCGCATCGCTGTTGATGGTGATCGTCGACGAGGGGACGCTCATGCTCGTGCGCCAGCGCGAAGTCGAGAAGCCGGACTCGAAGTCGTCGCAAAATGGGACGCTGGTGAGCGAGGCGCAGGCGCTGGCGCCCGAGCAAGCGTCGCCGCGGCCGTCGCCGTCGGCGTCGGCCTGGTCTCCGTTGGGCAGCGTCGGACAGTTGTCGAGGTCGTCCGGCACTCCGTCGCCGTCGCCGTCCGCGGTACTGTCGGAGAGCGTGACGGCGACGCGTGTCTGGCGGCCGCTGACACTGGTGACGCGCGCGCCGCCAAGCAGAGGTGCGCCGGCCACGACGACGCGCAGCTCCGACGGCGTCGACGGCAGCTCGAGCACGATGGTACCGGGAATGCGCGCGGCGCCGGGGCGGGCGCTCACCAGCGCGTGAAATGGATCGTAGACGCTGACGGCGAGCGCGTTGGGCCGGCTGCCGTCGACCGAGGAGACATCGACGAGCACTGTCGTTTCGCTCGCGCAGCCGGCCAGCGCCGCCACGATCAGGGCCAGGCCGTACCTCGCGACCACGCTTCGATTATCGGCGTCGCACACGAGCGGGTCAACGGGTGTGTTCTCGAGGACACGTTGTGTCGACGAGAGTCCCAGGCGACGGCGACGACCCACGTGCTACATTGATCGTGGATGGACCCCCGCTTTTCGGACGACGGGCGGCCCACGGATTCGCTGGTGCACGCGGAAGCGCCGGCCGTTCCCGAAGGGTTGCGGCTAGTCGTTGTCGCCGGGCCCGACCGCGGTCGGGAGCTCGTGCTGACGCGCGGCACCTACTTCGTCGGCAAGGCGGACGGCTGCGACCTCGTGCTCACCGACGGCGCGGTGTCGCGGCGGCACTTGCAGTTGCAGGTCGTTCGCGACGGCGTGGTGCTGCGCGACCTCGAGTCGAAGAACGGCAGCTTCCTCGGCGGCACGCGGCTGACCGAAGTCGTCGTCGCCGCGGGCGCGCTCGTCACCGTCGGCGAGACGACGCTGCGGCTGACCGGCGAGAGCGCGGCCCTCCTTCCGCCGTCGACCGCCGAGAGCTTCGGCGGCCTGGTCGGGCGCTCGCTCGCGATGCGCGAGCTGTTCACGTTGCTCGAGCGGGTGGCGGCCAGCGACGCGCCGGTGTTGATCGAAGGCGAAACCGGGACGGGGAAGGAATTGTGCGCGCACGCGATCCACGCCGCGAGCGTGCGCAAGCGGAAGCCGCTGACGATTTGCGATCTCGCCGCAGCGGCGCCGTCGTTGATCGAGAGCGAGTTGTTCGGGCACGTGCACGGCGCCTTCACCGGGGCCGATCGCGATCGCGACGGCGCCTTCTTCTGCGCCGACGGCGGCAGCCTGTTTCTCGACGAGATCGGCGAGCTCGACGCGGCGCTGCAGCCGCGCCTTCTGCGCGCGCTCGAGCGGAGCGAGTTCAAGCCGCTCGGCGGCGAGATGGTGCGCGTCGATGCGCGCGTGATCGCGGCGACCAATCGCAACCTGGCCGCCGAGGTGCAAGCGGGGAGGTTTCGTTCCGATCTTTATTATCGACTCACGGTCCTGCGCGTCGCGCTGCCGCCACTGCGCGTGCGACGCGAGGACATTCCGTTGCTCGTCGAGCGATTCCTCGGCCAGGATGCGCCCGGCGCCAGCGTCGACGTGGAGGCCATGGCGCTGCTCGTCGATTACGACTGGCCGGGCAACGTGCGCGAGCTCCGCAACGTCGTGCGGCGCGCGACGTCGCTGCTCGCCGGGGAACGCGTGATCGAGCCGCGGCACCTCGGCATCGAAGGACCGGTCAGCGGTCCCGAGCGCTTTCACGAGGCCAAGCAGGCGCTGGTCAGCGCATGGGAGACGGAGTACCTGAAGCAGCTTCTCGCGCGGTCGGGCGGCAACATGAGCCGCGCGGCGCGCGTCGCCGGATTGGAGCGCGCGTATCTGTATCGACTGGTGCGCAAGCACGGGCTGCGCGGCAGCGAGGGAGACGAGACGTGAAGCGCGTGCTCGCCGCGTGCGTGGCGATCGCGCTCGCGATCGCGCTGACGGCGCCGATGGCGCACGGCGAAGACGATCGCGAGGCGCGCGCGCGGGCGCACTACGAGGTCGGGCTCGGCATGTACCACCTCGGCAATTATGGCGACGCGGTGCGCGAGTTCACCGCCGGGTACGAGCTGTCGCCGCGTCCGGAGTTTCTGATCAACCTCGGGCAGGCGTATCGCAAGCTGCACGAGCTCGAGCGCGCGCGCGACATGTTCCAAAAGTATCTCGCGCGTGCGCCGGCCGACGCACCCGATCGCGCGCAGGTTCGTGGGCTCCTCGCCGAGGTCGAGGCCGAGCGCGCCGCGATGCCGCCGTCGCCGACGCCTACGCCGGCCCCGGCGGCGAACGAGCCAACGTCGGCATCGACGGCGAGCGCGCCGGCGATCGTGAGCATGCCGGTCGTCGTGGCGCCGACGCCGTCGCGGCGCCACGGGCTGCGTCGCTGGTGGTGGACCATTCCGGTCGGCGCGGTCGTCGTCGGTGCCGCCGTCGGCGTGACGTTGTACTTCACGCTGCGATCGTCGCAGCTGTCCTGCGGCAGCGCGACCATCGCCTGCGTCGACCTCAGGCCGTGAAGGGCGCGGCGCGCTTCGGTCGCTTCGAGCTCGTCGCGCGCATCGGCGCGGGCGGCGCCGGCGAGGTGCTGCTCGTCGCCGACGGCGAGCGGCACCTCGCGCTCAAGCGCCTCTTGCCCCACTTCGACGGTGGCGACGCGGCGGCGACGTTCGAGCGCGAGGGCGCGCTGGCGGCGCGGCTGGTGCATCCGAACGTGGTGCGCGTGTTCGAGCACGGCCACGTTGGCGGCGTCCCATACGTGCTCATGGAGCTCGTCGACGGCAAGAGCCTGCACGCGCTCGTGCGCACCGTCGGGCGCCTGCCGGCGGGAGCGGCGGCGTTCGTCGTACGCGAGGCCTGTCGCGCGCTCGCCTATCTGCACGGCGTCTCCGGCGACGACGGGCGCCCGCTCGCGCTCGTGCATCGCGACGTGAGCCCGGCCAATCTCCTCGTCTCGCGGCGCGGCGAGGTCAAGCTGTGCGACTTCGGCATCGCCAAGGCGACGGCGGCGACGGGCACGCACACCGTGCCCGGGTTCGTGAAGGGCAAGAAGGGATATCGTTCGCCCGAGCAGGAGGCGCATGCGCCGGTCGACGCGCGCAGCGACGTGTACGCGGCGGGCGTGGTGCTCTTCGAGGCGCTCGTCGGCCGGCGGCCGCGCGACGACGCGGAGCGGCCGTCGACCAGCGTCCACGGAGTGCCGGCGGCCCTCGACGAGATTTGCCTGCGGGCACGGGCGCGCGATCGCGCGGCGCGGTTTGCGGGCGCCCGCGAGATGGCGGCGGCGCTCGACGGCATCGTCGAGGAACTGGGCGGCGAGGCGCTGTTGCGCGCGGGGATGACGCGCTGGTGTCCGGCGCCGCTATCGGCGGAGCCGACGCGCACACGGACCCTGGCGCGGCTCGACCGCCGGGCGCGCACGCTCGTCGTCGCCAGCGCGCTCGCGGTCGCGCTCGGCGGTGGCTGGTTGGCATGGCGACGCTGGAGCGCTTCGCCGTCGAGAGTCGCGCCGCCGGCCACCGCGTCAACGCCGCCGTCATCGATCGAGACTCCCGGGCCGCGCCCCCCGCCGCCACCAACTCCGACGACAGCCGCCGCGTCGGCGCCGAGGTCGGCGCCGAGCCGCCCGTCTCGCGCCAAGCGAACGCGACATCCGCCCGCCCCTCCGCGCTCGCCCGACTACATGCCCGATCCATTCCAACGCTGAGCGTCACCATGATCGGCTGAGAGGGCTCGAAGACATCGTCCAACAAATCCTAGCCGTGGCCTCACATGCGCGTCATCCAAGGACGTGGGCCGGATATCCGCGCAGTAATCTATTTTCATTATCGCAGCCACAGCGGGAGCTTCGCGCGTCAATGTCCAGTCGCGCCGATTGGAAGGCGATCAGTGCAAACTTGTTCCGACCGCGCGCTTCGCGCTGTCCATCATCGCCGGCGCCAGCGACGCTCACGCGATTCGCCACCGCATGGTATCGTGCGCAACGTGGACGCGCCAGAACGGTCGAGGCTAGAGCGTGAGCTCTTCATCTCGCTCCTCCGGCTCGCACAGGCGGACGTCGGCGTGGAACGAGCGCGCGCCAGCCTCTCGCTACTAGTGCGGGTCACCGACGCGCAGCGCGGATATGTCGAGCTCTATCCGAGCGGCTCGACGCCGGAACCGGACTTCAGCTTCAGCATCGGCTGCAATCCAGACGAGGAGACCGAGATTCGCCATCTCACCTCCCGAGGGATCGTCGCGGCGGCGATGGCAACGGGCGAGGTCGTGCACACCCCCTCGGCGGCACTGGACGAGCGCTTTCGCGACCGCGGTAGCGTGCGCGACCGCGGCTTGGAGGCCGTTTTGTGCGTCCCGCTCGGCGTGCGCCCGGACGGCGTCCTCTATCTGGAAGGCAAGCCGCGCGGCACGCCTTTTTCGGTCGATGATGTCGAGCTCACACGCGAAGTCGGCCTGTCGATGGCGCCCCTCTTACGAGCGATGGCAAATCAGGAGGAACTGCGCTCGCTCCACGATGCGACGCGTCCCTATCGCGAAAAGCTGCGGCTCGAGGGCGTCATTGGACGCAGCAACGCGCTCGCCAGGGTCTTCAGCCACGTAGCGCTAGCAGCGCCGACCGACATCACGGTACTCATTACGGGCGCGTCCGGCACCGGCAAGACGCAGATCGCCCAGGCCATTCACGACAACAGCCCGCGCCGAAACGCGCGCCTCGTCGAATTGAACTCGGCGGCGATTCCCGAGGGGCTCATCGAGAGCGAGCTGTTCGGCACGATGCCGGGCGCCTTTCCCGGCGCCCAGCGGAAGGATGGCAAGATCCTCGAGGCCGCCGGCGGCACGCTGTTCCTCGACGAGATCGGCGAGGTGCCGTTTTCGGCGCAGGCAAAGCTCTTGCAGGTGCTGCAGTCGCGCGAGTTCTTTCCGCTCGGATCACAGAAGCCGGTGCGAGCGAACGTGCGCTTGATCGCGGCGACGAACCAAGATCTGGCGACGCTAGTGAAGCAGAAGGAGTTTCGTGAGGACCTATTGTTCAGGTTGAACGTGCTGCAGATTCGCATGCCGACGTTGGCGGAGCGCCCTGAAGACATCGCCGACCTCGTCGTAGCGTTGCTGTCGCGCATCGCGGTCGAGCTCGGGGTCGCGCCGCTGCAAGCGTCGCCGGGATTGAAGGCCGCGTGCGTCGAGCTCGAGCTGCCGGGCAACGTGCGGCAACTGCGCTCGCGATTGTCCGTGGCCCTCTTGCGCGCGCATGCCGAGCAGGCGTCGCACGTCGAGGCACACCATCTGCAGAGTGACGACGACACGACCGATCAGGAAGCGGTTACGTTTCAGGCAGCCACGCGGCGCGCGCAACGGGAGTTCTTGATTCGTCAATTGAACGCAGGCGATTGGAACGTCTCGGAAGTGGCGAAGCGGATCGACCTGACACGCGCGCATGTCTACAACTTGATACGCGAGCTGAAAATCACGCGACCGGATACAACTCGAACAGGGGGGAAATGATGGCGACCACGAAGATCGAGATCACCGACGACATCAACCAGGCGACGCTGGCCGTGGCGAAGCCAGCGAAGTCGTATCTGACGTATGACGTCGAAACACCCGACCACGAGTACAACCCGATCCTTGCGCGGCTGGAACAAACACTATCGATACCCTCGGATTTGACGAAGAACGTCACGGCCAAGATCTTCTTCAACGACGGTTCCGATAGCGGCGTCACCGCCAGCTTTACACTCAACGGCGCTTCGCAATGGACGCAATGGCCGTCGACGATCTTGTTCACGCCGGGCGATGCAGCGGCCAACTGGCTGGGTATCCTCTACGTCGACGACACCTTCTTCGATCCCAACGGCGCGGTCACGTGGAGCGACAAGATCCCGGACAAGGACAAGTGCTACGCCGACGTCGGTATCGGTAAGACGGGAAGCTGGCCCCCGACTGGCGGATTGTCGAGCGCCGAAGCCGACGCACTCGCATTCATTCTCAAGAGCCCCACCGTCCAGGCCTTGTTCGATATCGGCACCAATCGGCAAACATACGGGGCCGGCCTTCAGAAGTTGCAGGGGCGGATCTCATGACGGTCTCGCTTCCGGCCCTGACGGTGCTTTCGGCGCTGGAGAACGTCGAGCTCGGCAACGTCCGAAACTGGTTTTATGCGCCAGAGCCACCGCTGGACAAGTATCTGCACGTCTCGCAATGGGACGACGCCAACCTGTTGAGCAGTGTGCTGACCGATATCCAACAGCGAAGACTGGGGAGCGGCACCTTCAAGCGAATCGATATCGTCGCCCATTCCCTGCTCGAAGGGAACGTCGCCATCGGAATTCTCATGAAGGATCGAGATCGTCCTTCGATCGCGGCACGCGGCGACGGCTGGACCGGTCAGTCCTGTTTCCGCGCGCTCGTCGACTACGCCGCCGACGACGTCGAGCTGCGAATCATCGTCTGCGACGGCACGACGCTGCCGCACGTGCTCACCGGCGGCATCGCGCGGCTCTTGAAGGACGTGCGACCAAAGGGACGCCTCCTGGTGCCGAAAGGTCCGGTGATGATGACGCACCTGACGTTCGGCAACGGCGGATTCGTCGGCGACGCTCACGTGACGTTCGAACCGGTCACCTGACGTCGACGACGCAGCGCGCGCCTTGCGCGAAATCGAGAAACCGTGCGTGCAGTAGGTTCGTGAACGCGTAGTGCTCGACGAGCGCCGCGGGCATGTCCCAATCACCGCCCATCGTGTAGTACAGCCGCTTGAGCGGATCGTGCGGATCGATTGTCGACGTCCATTCGCGGGCGTTTCCCATCATTCCAAAGACACCGTAGGGTGTCACGTCGCGGGTGAACTGCGCCGCCGGCGCCAGCCCAGCGGCACCGTCGCGGTCACCGAGGAAGTTGCCGGCGACCGTTCGCGCGTCGATTCGCGGCCGCGCCGCGCCGACCGGACCGACGAACGCTTTGATCCATTCGGCTCTTGTCGGCAAACGCTTGCCCAGGAAATGACAGAATGCTTGGGCGGTCGCGACGTCGATTCCGGTGACGGGATAGGCCGGTTCGGATCCGTTGTTTAGAAGCACGTCGTCGTGCGTGCGCATGCGCTCGTAGCCGGTGAACGCGAGAACTTCGGCGAATGGCGCGAATTGCGCGTTGGTTGCCTCGTTTCGGTCGATGGCGAACGCCGGCAGGCTGTGCGGCGCGACGTCGACGGCGGGTGGAGGCGTGAACGGTCCGGCGGGAATCATCACCATGCCGGCGCGCGACGCGTCGCAGGTCGGGACGGGAATTCTCATCGCGAGCGCACGACCCGCTCGCTTGTCGAGGTATCCGGGCATGGCGCGCAGCCTCACCCAACTGCTCGCGCACGCGGTCGTCGCGCCGCGCCCGCTGATCTCGAGGAATGCGGCACCGCCGGGCGCTTCGAAAGCGTCGACCACTTCGCGGTCGCCGACGGTTCGTCGCAGCCGCTGCACTGCGAGCGGCGCGTCGAGCTGCGGTTCGTCCGGATTCGTCGACGAAGCGCGCCACAGCCGCCAAGACAAATGCGGCACGGCTGCCGGAGACAGCGCCCGGACCGCGAACATCGTCTCGTCCCAGTCGAACGCGGCGAATCGCAGCTCGACGTCGCCGAGATTCTCAGCCGCGGTACGAAGCTGTCGCTGCTGCGACAAGGCGCGCCGTTCGTCGGCACGGGAGCGAAGCGCGAACCAGGTCGCAGTCGTAGCGAACGCCGTTGCCAGGACGAAGAACCCGCCGAGAACCGAGCGGCGAAGGCGCAGCGAGCGCCGCTGTTCAGCCTGGCTTGCAGCGAGGAACTCCTGCGCGAGCGGCGACATCGTCAGACGAGTGCCACGCAATCGGCTCAGCGCCGCGCGCAATGCGTCGCCGCGCCAGGTTTCAGTCGCCGGACGCCCGCGCCGCTCCCACATCTGCGACGCCTCTTCGACATCGTGCATGACGCGAATGATGTCGGAAAACTCGGCGAGCCATCGTTTGAGCTCGGGCCACAGCTCGGTCAGCGACTCGTGCGCCAGCTCGACGACGCTACCCTCGCCGCTTCCGCGCACCGCGAGAAGCCGGCGTGCGATGAAACGCTCGGTCAGCTCCTGATGGCGAGCCGGCAGATCTCTTCGCGGCACTGGCACGCGGGTGCCATCGGGACGAACGAGCGACAACAGGAGATCGCGTGCATTGTCGCGATCGGATGCGCTCAAGCTGGCGAGCAGGTGTTCCGCCTCGCGAACCAGCGCGCCGGCAGCGCCGCCGAGGTCGTCATACGCGACGCCGGTGACGCATTCGGTGTGCGAATCGCGTCGCTCCCAGATCGCCTGACACGCGAACTGCAACAGCGGGAGCGCTGCTGGTTGACCGACGACATCGGCCGCGATCCGCTTGGGCAGGTCGGGTGGATCGAACGCATAGGCACAGCGCTCGACGGGGCCACGGATCGCGGCTTCGAGGTCGGTCACGCCGAGCGGGCGCAGCGCCAACGTCGACGACACACTGTCGCCGAGCTGCGTCTGATACAGACGACCCAAGAAGTCGTCGCGAACGACCAGGATCAATTTCCACGCCGCGTCCTTCTCGCGGGCGAGCGCGCGCAACGCGGAAAAGAATGGGGTAGCTTCGTCAGCGTCGGCAAGCGTGATCGCCTCTTCCAGTTGGTCGATGAGGAGGATGACCTGATCGCATCGCGCCGCGCGACGGTGAGCAGCGACCAGCAACCGAATACGCTCGGGAGACAGGCGCAGCTTGGCTGCCTCGTCTCGCGCGGCCGCCGGATCGGACAAGCTCGCCGCCAGTGCGTCGACGGGACGATCGCTTGGCCGAAAATGCACCAACGAGCAGCTGTACGACTCGCGCAAGCGCGGAACGAGCCGTGCCAGCGCGAAGGAGCTCTTGCCGATCCCCGACGGTCCGACGATGGCCAACACCGCACCCTTGCGCAGATGCTCGACGGCGAAGCTAGCGTCCTCTTCGCGTCCCCAGTAGTCGGCGGCATCCGCTTCGGAGAACGGCACCAAACCGCGAAACGGAGGACATTCGTCGATAAGACGTCCGCGTATCGATCGGTCGAGCTCGGCGGCGACAGCGCGTGCCGATGGCCGCGCGCCCGCGTCCCACGACAGGCAGGCCGAGATCAGGTCCATGACCGAGCTGCCATCGGCGAGAGTGAAACTGAGCGGAGTACGCTCCCACGCGGCGCGCGTGATCGCGTCCGCCGCGAACGGTCTTCGCCCGATGAGGAGCTCGTGCAGCATCACACCGAGCGACCAGATGTCGGCGGCAGAGGTCACGGCGACATCGGTGCGCCATTGCTCCGGGGCCATGTAGTCGACGGTGCCGGCGCCGCTTCCACTGCTGCCGACTGCGCGTGCCAGACCGAAATCGACGATGCGCACGCGTCCTGCCGGAGTGATGAGCACGTTCTCCGGCTTGAGATCGCCATGGATGAAGCCGCG
>DASXOU010000971.1:0-11788 GCA_036494045.1 Polyangia bacterium
GAATCGATAGGAAGAGAGGGAGCGATGATCAGCATCCGGCAGGGCAAGGAGCGCGGGCACGCCAACTTCGGCTGGCTCGACTCGTGGCACACGTTCAGCTTCGGGAGCTACTACGACCCGCAGCACATGGGATTCTCCGACTTGCGCGTGATCAACGAAGATCGCGTGCTCGCCGGCGAAGGATTTCCGTCGCACTCGCACCGCGACATGGAGATCGTCAGCTACGTGCTCGACGGCTCGCTGGCGCACAAGGACTCCACCGGCTCGGGGGGCGTTCTGCGCTACGGCGACGTGCAGCGCATGAGCGCGGGGCGCGGCGTCACGCACTCGGAGATGAACGGGTCGCGCGACGAGAAGGTGCACTTCCTTCAGATCTGGCTGATGCCCGAGCGCGCCGGGCTGCCGGCGTCGTACGAGGACAAGCACTTTAGGCCCGAGGACAAGCGCGGGCGGCTCAAGCTCATCGCCGCGCCGGAAGGGGCCGAGGGCTCGCTCACGCTTCATCAGGACGCGCGCCTGTACGCCAGCATCCTCGATGAAGGGCAGGAGGTCACGCACCCGTTCGCGCGCGGCCGTCACGGGTGGGTGCAGGTGGCGCGCGGGCGCGTGCGCGTCGGCGAGCAGGAGCTCCGGGCGGGCGACGGCACCGCGCTCAGCGACGAGGCGAGCGTGACCATCGCCGGCCTCGAGCCGAGCGAAGTGCTGCTGTTCGACCTGAAGTAGCGCGCCCCTTGCGCACCGCGTCCGAGTGGTTACTTTGCTCGGTCCGCCGAAATAATGGACGGGTCCACGGACGTTTCACCACTAAAGGAGAGAAATCACGGCCACTGGCATCCAACTGGAATCGAGAAAGGGGTAGTCCCATGCGGATCTTCACGGCGTACCTGATGGATGGTCGCGGGCAGTCGGCGGATGGCCGGCGTTCGACGGATCCCGTGTTGGACGCGGAGTTCGAGGTCGTCGAGCGCGAGCCGGCGCCTGCGGCTTCGAGCGACCCTTATGCGGCGTACATGGCCTCGTTGCGCGACCTGCCGCGTCTCGATCGCGAGCAGGAACACGAGCTGGCGGTCGAATACCTGCGCACGCACGATCCGAAGATCGCGCAGCGGCTCATCACGTCGAACTTGAAGCTGGTGGTCAAGCTGGCGCACGAGTACACGCGGGCCGGCAAGAACCTCCTCGATCTGATCCAGGAGGGCAACGTCGGCCTGGTGCAGGCGGTCGAGAAGTACGATCCCAATCGCGGCGTCAAGTTGTCGAGCTACGCCGCGTGGTGGATCCGCGCGTACATCCTGCGTTACATCCTGCAGAACGCGCGCATCGTGCGGCTCGGCACCACGGCGACGCAGCGCAAGCTCTTCTTCAACTTGCGCAAGGAGAAGGCCAAGCTCGAGAAGATGGGTTTCGTGCCGACGACGGACCGCGTGGCCAAGGCGTTGAACGTGCCGGAGCACGAGGTCATCGATATGGAGCAGCGGCTGGGCGCGCCCGACGCGTCGCTCGACGCGCCGCTCGCGAGCCACGGCGACGACCACGAGCGCACACGCATGGAGCTGGTCGAGTCGCCGGGCGTGCGGCCGGACCAGATCACCGAAGAGGGAGAGTTCCGCGATCGGCTGCACGAGTCGCTGGCGTCGTTCGGGTTGCGCTTGAAGGGGCGCGATCGCGAGCTCTTCGAGCAGCGCCTCATGACCGACGACCCGAAGACGCTGCAGGAGCTCGGCGACGCGTTCGGCATCAGCCGCGAGCGCACACGCCAGCTCGAGATGCGCCTGATGGCTCGGCTCAAGACCTACTTGCGCAACGCGCTCGGCGACGCCATCGACGTCGAGGCGCGCGACTCAGCGGCGTAGGCTGAGCAGGCGCCCGAGGACCTGCGCGGCGCGCGCGGCGAGGAGGCCCGTCCACTCGACGAGCGCGCGCCGCCACCAGGTCGAGGCGCAGTCGGCGAGCGTGATCGCGCGCGAGCCGGCCATATGCGACTCGATCCACGCCTCGGCGCGCGGCACGACGTCGGCGTCGTCGACTTCTACCAGCGTCTCCAGGTTCGACAGGCTCAGGGGATCGAGGTTGAAGCTGCCGACGAGAAAGCGCGTGTGATCGATGGTCGCCGCCTTGGCGTGCAAGACCGACGAGGACCATTCGTAGATCTGCACGCCGCCGCCGATGAGGCGGCGATAGAGGCTGGTGGTGGCCGCACGCACGAAGGGCACGTCGGTGCGCCCGGCGAGCAGCAGCTTGACGATGACTCCGCGCTTGGCGGCGCGGCGCAGCGCGCGAATCACGCCAGCGTCGGGCAGAAAATAGGCGTGCGCCACCATGATCATGCGCTGCGCGACGGCGAACGCCTTCAGGTAGCGCTTGCGCAGCTTGCGGCCGCCCGATTCGCTCGACAAGTAGATGTGCACGCCGCCGGCCCAGTCGCCGACCTTCTCGCGACGAAGGCGCTTACCCAGGCGCACCGCCGCCGGCCCGCGGATCTGCAGCGCCAGATCGGCCCAGCCCTTGCGCTTGTCGTCGTCGGCGTATTCGTCGGCGATGTTGATGCCGCCGAGGAACGCGACCTCGTCGTCGACGAGCAGGATCTTGCGATGGTCGCGGCGCAAGCGCAGCACCAGGATCGACAGCACGCGGTTGTAGATGCGGCACTCGCAGCCGGCGGCGTTGAGGCGCGCCTTGACGCTGCGCCCGCCGAGGAGCGAGCCCCAGCCGTCGATGATGACGCGCACCTTGACGCCGCGCGCGGCCGCGTCGACGAGCGCATCGATGAACTGCCGGCCCCAGCCGTTGGGCGAAAAGGCGTAGACCTCGAGGTAGATGCTGCTCTTGGCGGCGGCGATCGCGGCCAGCATGCGCGGGAACGCTTCGCGCCCGCCGTCGAGCAGATCGACGCGATCGGCCGGCTCGACGTGCGCGAGCGTGCTCGCGTCGGAGACGGCAACGGGCGCAGCAGGCAGCGCGACAGCCACGCCCAGATGCTTTCACAGGAAGATCAGAAGATCAGAAGAAATCTCATCTGATCTTCTGAGCTTTTGATCTTCCTGTGATCATTCTTCGATTTCTTTCGGGGGATTCAGCTCGTCTTCGACGGTCTCGTCGCCTTCGACGTAGGCCTTGGCCATCGCGTAGAGCACGCGCAGGCGGCCGCCTTCGGGCTCCCAGTATTCGGCGCGCTCGATGCGCAGCTTGATGAGCACGATGCCGCCGTCTTCCGGATGCTCGTCGCCGAGCCACAGCTTCCACGACGGCTGCCACAGGCGCCGCACCTCGTGCGGCGAGCGATCGACGCGCGCGTGCGCGCTCAACGCGACGTAGGCGCGATCGCGCGTGCGCAGGCAGCAGACGCACACGTGCTGATGGCGATCGATCTCGTCGGTCTTGTGAGTGTCGTCGGGCGTGACGAACCACAGATCGCAATCGGCGAGGCGCTCGTGCTGCAGGCCCATCGGACGCGCGCGCAGCGTGCCGTTGGGCTCGAGGCCGACGAGCATCGCCGTGTCGAACTCGTCGAGGAACGCGAGCAGCTCGTCTTTGGAGCCCGTCGCTCTCTTCTGGGTTTCCATGGCGGCGAAGATAGGCCGCGGAAGGTCGCGTGTCGGGCGCCGTAGTACCTGGCCATGTGGAGCTGTGACACTTGTGGTAGGCCGAACCATCGCAACCCGCTCATCTGCGAGACCTGCGGCGCGGCGGCGCCGGACGCGTCGCCCGCTCAAGTGGCGCTGGCACTGCAGCGCGATCTGGCGATGGAGTCGCACTTTCGCGGGCTCGCCTTCTGGTATCGCGTGGGCGCGATCGTCTTCGGCGTCGGCTTCCTCGCGATCTTCGGGCTCGCCGGCAGCGCGATCGTGGGGATGGGCTCGTCGCTGCACGGATCGAACGCGCTCATGGCGAGCGCGTTTGGCTACGTGGCGATGTTCGTGATCGCGTTCGCCGCCGGCTCGTATGTGCTCGGGCATCATCTGGCGCGCTTCGCCAACGGCGCACGCATCGCGGCGGCGGTGCTGACCATCGTCGGACTGATCGGCGAGATCGGGCGCTTCGTGCTCACCTGCATCGCCTATTCGCGGCTCGCCGATCTCTATGCCGACGGCGGTTTCTACGACGCGCGGCCGTCGCTGGCGATGCCGATCGTGATGTTCGTTTTGTCGGTCGTGTGGTGCGGATCGATCATCTTCACGCTCTTGTCGGGGCGCGCGGCGCAAATCTGCGCGCCGGCCTATCGCACCATCGTCGCGCGCACGGCGGCGATGCGCGCGTCGCTGGTGAAGACGCCGTACTTCGTGGTGCCGCTCGTGGTCACGGTGATGGCGGCGCTCATGGCGATGCGCCTCCTCTTCATGCTGCGCGGATTCTCTTCGTACTAGCGGCTGGCGATGCGCTTGTGATGGCGGCCGCGGCTCGGGTGGCTCGCGGGCTTGAGCAGGCGCGGGTTCGACGACTTCGCGAGCGCGGCGAACTGCGTGCGCGACGTCGCTGGGTGCGCGGGCGCGGCCACGTGTGCTGGCGGCGCGACGCTGGCGGGTGGCTCGACGGCGGCGGCAGCGACGGACGCGGCGGGCGCGCCGAAGGTCAGCGCGCCGAGCAGACCGAGCACCAGCACGGCCGCGCCCATGAGCGAGCCGGCGACGACCCACAAGCGGCGATCGCTCTTGGAGAAGCTCGGCTCCTCGTTGGCAGCGACGGGCGCGTGCGCGGCGCCGTGCTCCTGCCAGGTGTTGAAGTTGGACGGCAGCGGGCGGTTCTTGACGACGGCGTCTTCGCGCGGCGGCGGCGGCGGCGGCGACGAAGAGACCACGAGGTCCTTCCAGCCGTCGTCGATCGAGGTGCCCCAGGGATTGGTCGAGCCACCGGCGGTACGCATCGCGCGTGGATCGAGCAATAGTCGCGCCATTCGCCCATGGGATGGCTCAGCGACGGGAAACGCGCGCCGCACCCACATCGTCACACCGGGCTCGACCACCCCGATCGGGGCGCGTGCTCCCAGTACGGCGGTGTAGGTGTCCCGATTGGAATACTGTGGCAACATGTATCGTTGAGGACACGATGACGAACGGGGACGCCATCGCGATCCGCGGTGTGACCAAGCGCTTCGGCGATTACGCCGCCGTCGACGACTTGACGCTGACGGTGCCGCGCGGCTCGGTATACGGCTTCATCGGGCCCAACGGCAGCGGCAAGACGACGACGCTGCGCATGACCATGAACATCCTTCTGCCCGACGCCGGCGAGATCGTCGTGCTCGGCGAGAAGACGACCCACGCGGCGCGCGACCGCGTGAGCTACCTGCCCGAGGAGCGCGGGCTCTACAAGAAGATGTCGGTGCGCGATCTCTTGCGCTACTACGGCCGGCTCAAGTCGGTGCCGCGCGCGCGGCTCGACGGCGCCATCGACGCGTGGCTGGAGAAGCTGCAGATCGCGGATCGCGCGGCGCTCAAGATCGAGTCGCTGTCGAAGGGGCAGGCGCAAAAGGTGCAATTCATCTCCGCCGTCGTCGCCGAGCCCGAGCTCTTGATCCTCGACGAGCCGTTCAGCGGGCTCGATCCGGTCAACGCCGAGTCGGTCAAGGACGCCGTCCTGGAGCTGCGCGATCGCGGGACGACGATCGTCTTCTCGACGCACGACATGGCGACGGCGGAGCGACTGTGCGATCGCATCTTCATGATCTTTCGCGGCAAGAAGGTGCTCGACGGGACGCTGGCGGAGATTCAGGACCAGTACGGCGCCGACACCGTGCGCGTGCGCACCGACGGCGGGCGCGCGGTGCTCGATGGCATGGCGGGCGTCGACAAGGTGGTCGACCAGGGCAACTCGCAGGAGCTGCGCGTGTCGGGCGATCCGCAGGCGTTCTTGCGCGCGCTCGTGGCGCGCACCAAGGTGCAGCAGTTCGAGGTCACCCGTCCGTCGCTGCACGACATCTTCGTGCGCATCGCGCAGCCGCAGGCCGACGCATGAGCATCAACAAGATCCTCGCCGTCGCCGAGACCGAGTTTCGCGCGATGGTGCGCTCGAGAGCGTTCCTCATCAGCATCGTGCTGTTGCCGATCTTGATGCTGGGGTCGGGCTTCGCGCAGAAGCAGATCTCGGCGCGGGCGGATACCTCCGCGCGCAAGTTCGCGGTCATCGACACCAGCGGCAAGTACTACGACGCCCTCTTCGCTGCGGCGCACAAGCGCGACGCGGAGATCGAGGCGACGGCGGGGAAGCTGCCGCGCTCGTCGTTCGTGCCCGAGCGCGTCGACCTCGGCGGCCGTCCGCTCGACGAAGTGCGCGTGCAGCTCTCGGAGCGCGTGCGCAAGGAGGAGCTGTTCGCCTTCGTCGAGGTTCCCGCCGAGCCCGATCGCGAGAAGCTCCGCTACTACTCCGACCATCCGGCGTACGAGGATCTGTCGACGTGGCTCGCCAAGACGATCGACGAGACGATTCGCGAGCGGCGCTATCGCGAGGCGCACCTCGACGCCGGGCTCGTCGAGGCGCTGTCGCGCAAGGTCGACACCGACGAGCTCGGCCTGTGGACGCGCGACGCCAACGGGCGCATCCATCCCGCCGAGAAGCAGGACGAGGTGCGCACCGTCGTGATTCCGATGGCGGCGGTGTTCCTGCTCTTCTTCTTCGTGGTGACGTCGGTGCCGCAGCTCATGAGCTCGGTGTTGACCGAGAAGACGAGCCGCATCAGCGAGGTGCTGCTCGGCTCGCTGTCGCCGACGGAGCTGATGACCGGCAAGCTCCTCGGCTCGGTCGCGGTGTCGCTGCTCCTCGGCACGGTGTACCTGACGGCGGGGCTGTCGATCGCGGGACGCATGGGCTACGCCGATGCGGTGTCGCCGGCGCTGATCGCGTCGTTCCTCGGGTTCCTGGTGCTGGCGATGCTGCTCTACGGCTCGGTGGCGATGGCCATCGGCGCGGCGTGCAACGACGTCAAGGACGCGCAGAGCCTGATCATGCCGGTGATGCTGCCGCTGATGGTGCCGATGATGACCCTTCTGCCCATCATCCAGTCACCGTCGAGCTCCTTGTCGGTGGGGATGTCGCTGTTTCCGCCGGCGACGCCGCTCGTGATGTTGCTGCGCGTGGGGCTGCATCCGGCGGCGCCGGTGTGGCAGGTGGCGACGGGCGCCGCGCTCACGCTCGCGACCACCGCGTTCTGCATCTGGGCGGCGGGCAGAATCTTCCGCGTGGGCCTGCTCATGCAAGGCAAGTCGGCGAGCCTCGCGCAGATGGCGCGCTGGATTTTTTCCTAGGCGCGGACGAGGGCGGGCGCGGCGTCGCGATACCACCAGCGCTCGAGGCGCGGGCCGACGGCGACGGCGACGCCGGCGACGGCGAAGCCGGCCACGACGTCGATGGCGTAGTGCATGCGCAGGTAGATCGTCGAGATGTAGAGCCCGACGGCGATGGGTAGATAGAGCGCGAACAAGAGGCGCGAGTAGCGCCACGCGAAGGCGACGATCACCGTGGTGTGCGCCGTGTGCAGCGACGGGAAGCAGTCGCGCGCGTAGCCCTTGAGCGCGTCGATGTGCAGGATCACCGACTCGCTGTTCTTGAGCCCGCCGCCGGGGAGGCGATCGGGGAAGAGCTCGGCCTGATAGAGATAGGGCCCGACGGCCGGCACCAGCAGATAGCCGGTGTAGCCGAGCAGCGTCACCACGCACAACGAGACCAGAAAGTCGCGGAAGAGCTGGCGGCGGCCGCTCCAGTACATCAGCGACGCGAGAATCGCCGGGGAGAAGAAGTAGCTGAGGTAGCAGAAGACCATGACGCGCGTCAGCCACGGCGAGCCGAACTGGCCCATCCACACCGCGGCGTCGACGCCGAAGAGGCGATGGTCGATTGCGATGAGCGCGCCGTCGACGACGTCGTGGCGGATGAGTGGCGTCAGATCGTGCAGCGTCTCGTAGAAGGCGAGCGCGATGAGGAAGGGCACGAAGTCGCGGATGACCAGCGCCGCCGGCGGCAGCGCGCGCCGGAGCGACTGCCACGGCGAGCGCTCCTCGCGGCGCGCGCGGACGAAGTCGCGCACGAGCACGAGCAGCGCCAGCACGAGGAAGATGTTGAGGAAGCGCCGGTGCATCGTGGACGTGAACGTCCAGTGACCAGTCGTCGCCATGATGGTGACGAGCGCGACGCCGTAGCCGGCGAGCAACGCCTCTTCGGGACGGATGCGCGAGCGCAAGGCTCGTCAGTGTACTCAGTCTTTGGTGTAGACGCTGGAGGATTCGTGCGGGAGCGCGCCGGCCGGGCCGCCGACGCGGACCAGGAGCGAGCTGCGGCCCCAGCGGCCGATGCGCTGGACGTTGCACGTGAGCAGCGACGGTAAGAGCGCCGCTTGCGTGTCGAGCGGCAGCGACGCGAGCTGGGCGCGGCCGTCGAGCTCGGCGTCGGAGGGCTCGATGGCGCCGGCGATCTGCATGGTGCCGGCGAGCTTGTCACCGTCGGCGCGCAGGTCGAAGCGGCGGAAGCCGACGTGGCCGTCGAGCTTGTCGGCGCGCACGTGCAGGTCGACGGCGGCGTCGCCCGCTTGCGTGCCGAGGCCGCCGGCGATGGCGCGGCCGCCGCCGGCTTCGTCGCGCGCGGTCAGGTGCACGGGGAACTTGCCGTCGAGAAAGCCGCTGAGCGCCACGCCGTCGCCGGCGCGCTTGACGTCGAGGTCGACGTCCATGCCGCAGACCTGGCCGGTGATGCGGCCGCTCGTTTGCGCGAGCTCGAAGGGCTCGCCCGAGACCCGGGTGGACGAGCCGCCGGTCGCACAGCCCCCGAGCACGAGGCACGCGAGAACCGCGACGAAGATGCAGTTACGCATGGCTACGATCATAGGCCGCGATCTTCGTAATAGCGCGCGAGAAGGTAATAGGGCGTCCCCGGCAGGCGCAGCGCGTTGAGCGGACAGTCGCCGCCGTCGCAACGCGCGGCCAGCTGATCGAGGACGTCGCGGTCGTGGGCGAACACGTTCCACTCGCCGTTGCGCGGCTCGACGATGTCGAAGAGCCAATCGAGATCGCGCGAGGCATCGTCGAGCCAGCCGACCTTGCCGTGGAAATCGACGTGGCCCGAGCGCATGAAGCCGAGATCGACGCGCGAGAGCAGTCCCTGGTGCCAATCGTCGTCGGGATGCGTGTGATAGGTGCCGATGAGCTGCTCACCGTCGGCGAGCGGCCCCAGATCGGCGGGGACGAACGAGAGCGTCTCGCCGGTGAAGCGGAACGGCGGCACCACGATGCGCGTGACCGCGACGTCGCCGCGCGTGCGCCGGCCGAGGACGAACGCCGCGACCTCGGCGAGGCCGCGCGCGCCGAAGCCGGGCTGGGCGACCGAGATTTCCTTGAGGCGCCCGAGCTGGCAGACGGCGCGCCGATCGAAGTGCACGCGCGAGAGGCGATCGTCGAGCGCGAGCGCGATGGTGCGGCCGTGGCAGCCGGCGCCGTCGGCGGCGGCGAGCGCTTCCATGAGCACGGCCTGGTTGGCCATCGGATCGGCGGGATCGAGCCGCGGGATCCCGGGGGCGACTTCGCCACGGGCGTGGGCGCGCTCGAGCGGGCGGATCGGATCTTCGGGAGGGTCGCTGCGGATGGCGAAGGCGCCCGAGAGGACGACCGCCGACGAGAGATAGAGGGCCACCGCCGTCGTGGGCGTGCTCAACATGCGCGAGCCTCCAGCCCACTATAGACGTTGCAGCGCGCGGGAAGTTCCCCTGGAAAACGGCGGCCGCCGTCAGGGCAGCGGGTGGGCCTGGAAAAACGACCACATGGCGTCGGTGGCCGAGAGATCCGTGGTGGTGTAGCCGAGCGACGGGACGGGCGTGCCGCCGGGCCAGGTATGGCCGCCGTTCTGCACGGTGCAGAGGGTGACCTGGGCGCCGCCGGCGCAGTTGAGGTACGACGCGCAGCTCGAGTCGCCGTTGGTGAACGTGGTGGCGGGCATGGCGTCGGTGCAGCCGTCGCGCATCGCCCAGCCGGCGAAGTCGTCGGCGACGGAGATGAAGCCCATGGTCGCGTCGCCGTTGTAGGGGACGAGCGGGTCGGCGGTGCCGTGGAAGTGGATGACCGGCATCGGGCGCGAGGGCATGCAGGTGGGCATGCCGTCGACGCCGGCGACGGGCGCGATGGCGGCGATGCGATCGGCGAGCTCGCAGCCGATGCGGTTCGACAGGAAGCCGCCGTTGGACATGCCGGTCACGTAGATGCGGTGGGTGTCGACGCACAGCTTCCCGGCCGCGTTGTCGAGGAGGTCTTTGACGAAGCCGATGTCGTCGACCATGTCGGTGACGGCTTGCCCGCAGCAGGCGCCGGCGTTCCACGAGGAGCTCGTGCCCTCGGGGTGGATCGAGATGAAACCGACGGCGTCGGCTTTGTTGTTCATGAGCGTCAGCAGCGCTTCTTCGGTGCCGTTGGAGCTGTAGCCGTGGAAGTCGAGGACGAGCGGCATGCCGACGGTGGGATCGTAGCTCGACGGGACGTGGACCTCGGCGGTGCGGCTGAGGCCGCCCGACATGATGGTCCAGGTGTCGTCGGCCATCGCCGGCGCGCTGAGGCCGGTGCACGAGGGCGCGGGTGCGCCACCGCCGCCGCCGGTGCCGCCGGTGCCGCCGCCGCCCATGCCGGCGCTGCCGCCGGTGCCGTCGCCGCCGCCGCCGTTGCCGCCGGTGCCGTTGCCGCCAGTGCCGTTGCCGCCGGTGCCGTTGCCACCGCCGTTGCCCGCGGGCGACTTACTTGCGCAGCCGATCGCGGCGGCTGCGACGAGAACGAGTGCGAGGCGAAGGTACATGCGAGGCCTCCGTGAATCCTTGGATGTTGGCGTCGACGATGGGCGTCAGGATCTCGAGCAGCGGATCGGACCCGCGGCTCGACGTGAAGTGCAGCGCGGCGCCGAGATACGACGCCATGAGCGCGCGCGCGAGCAGCTCGCCCTGTTTGGGCCCGGCGACGGCGCGCGCGTCGACGATCATGTCGTCGAGGACCTCGTCGAAGATGGCGTCGGCGTCGCCGGCGACGTGCGCGTCCTCGAGCGTGGCGGCGAGCACCGCGCGGCTGACCTCGCGCGAAAAGCCGGCCTGCGCGCCAAGCATCAGCACCGTCGCGCGCAGCGCCGCCAGCGGGCCCGACGGCAGCGCGGCGGCGCGCGCCTTCTTCGCCTGGCGCGTCTGGATGCGGACGAGGTCGATGATGACCGCGTTCTTGGTTGCGTAGTGCACGAAGAAGGTGCCCTTGGCCACGCCGGCGCGCTTGACGATCGCGTCGACGGTGGTCTCGTGATAGCCGCGCGTGGCGAAGAGCTCGGACGCCGCGGCGAAGAGGCGCGCGCGCGTGTCGTCGGCGCGAAGCTGGCGGGCGGTGCGCTGGGCGGCCATCGGTCGGTGACCTTAGGTCACTGACCGGCGGTCAGTCAAGCCTCTTCTTGGCGCGCAATCGCTGCGCGTTGCGAGTCGCGCGCAGCCGTCCTACGATGGAGCGAAGTGGGTGATCCGAAGACCATCGTTCTCGTCGAGGACGACGACGGGATCCGCGAGACCATGGCGACGCTGCTCGAGGACGAGGGCTTCGTCGTGGTGCAGGCGGCCAACGGCGAGGAAGGGCTGGCGGGCATCCGCTCCGCCGGCGATCCGTGCCTGGTGCTGCTCGATCTGTGGATGCCGGTGATGAACGGCTGGCAGATGCTGTCGGCGATGAAGCGCGACGCGACGCTGGCGCGGGTGCCGGTGGTCGTGATCTCGGCGGCCGGCGATCTGCGGCCCCCCGACGGCGCGGCGGCCTTCTTGCGCAAGCCGATCCGCCTCGAGGTGCTGCTGCAGAACGTC
>DASXOU010000972.1:0-1533 GCA_036494045.1 Polyangia bacterium
GATCACGTGCACCTCGTGGCCGCGCGCGCCGAGCGCGAGCGCGAGATCGGCGAGCTGCGTCTCGATGCCGCCGAGCCGCGGGGCGTACCAGTCACAGACGAGCGCGATCTTCACGACGGCCAGGCATCGCAAGAACGCGGCCAATCGCCGATCCGCGGCCTTCTACGGGAAGGCGGCGTGTAGGCGTGTCAGACGTTGAACGTTTTGCGGCGAAGCTTCGTCAAGCCGGCGCGCGGCGCGTGACGTCGCGCACGGCGGCAGCGATGGCGTCGGGCACCTCTTCCTGCAGGAGGTGTCCGGCTTGCGTGCGCGTGACTTGCGCCGCGGGCAGATGGCGCTCGACGTGCGAGCGCACGCGGCCGAGGATCGGATCGCGATCGCCCCAGACGATCGCCGCCGGGCCCTTGAAGCTGTCGACGAGCGTCTGGCAGCGCGCGAGCCCGGCGATGGTCGGATGCGCGTGCGAGTCGGGCACCATGCTCGCGAGCGCGAGCGGCGCCACGCGATCGCGGATGTGGCGCAGCGGCCAGCGATAGGCGCGCGCGACCTCGCCGCGGATGCTCTTTTTGTCGCCTTGCGCCCACGCGAGCGTCCCTTGCGGAAATCCGCCGAGGCGGAACACGACGTCGGCGATGACGGGCAGGCGCGCGAAGCGATGGAACGCCGTCGGCTTGAAGTCGGGACGCGGTGGTCCGATGACCGTGTTGGCCAGGATCAGGCCGGCGACGCGCGCGGCGCGGACCGGCTCGGCGAGCGCGCGCAGGCCGATGGGGCCGCCCCAATCCTGGCCGACGAAGACGATGGCGTCGCTCGGGACCAGCGTGTCGAGAAGGGCGCCGAGCCAGCGCGCGTGGTTCTCGAGCGTGTGCAGCGCCGGATCGCGCGGCTTGTCCGAGAGGCCGAGCCCGACGAGGTCGGGCATGATGATGCGCAGCCGCTCGTTGACCAGCGCGAGCGCGACCTTGCGCCACAAGTAGCCCCACGTCGGGTTGCCGTGCAGCATGACGACGGGGCGGCCGGCGCCCTGCTCCATCACGTGCATGTGCAGGCCGTCGCCGACGTCGACGAGCGCGCGGCGAAACGGCAGCTGGCGCTCGAGCCACGCCGGCAGCGCGGGCGGTTGCATCACCAGCCGCCCGGCGGGCCGCGATCTTTGTCGTCGCTGGACGGCGGCTGCACCGGCTTCGGGATGGCGCGCGTGGCGTTCCAGTTGGGTCCGAAGAGGACGGCCATGGCGGCTTCGGCGGCGGCGCGCACGCCGGGATGTTGGCTGGCGGCATTGGCGCGCAGCGCGGCGACAACGGCGGCCGACTTGACGGTGCGCAAGCGGTTGATGAGCTCGATGCGCTGCGCCGCCGACGGGCTGATGGTGGCGACGCGCGCGAGCTCGTCCGGGGCGGCGTCGGCAGCGACAGCGACGGGCGGGCCGTCGCCGGTGAGCGTCGCCGGATCGATCGTGGGCGGCGGCGGCGGCGGCGCCGACGGCGGACGCGGCGCTTCGGTGGTTTGCCCGCCGAAGAATTGGGCGCCCTT
>DASXOU010000973.1:0-9194 GCA_036494045.1 Polyangia bacterium
AATACTTTCCGATTCGGCTGGCCAAGCGCGGCGGCGTGACGCGCGTGATCGTGCCGCCGACGCGCGATCTCGCCGATCGCACGGTCGCGCTCGTCGACGATCTGTCGCGCACCGGCGACACGTTTCGCATCGCGCTGCACGAGCTCAAGCGCGTCGGCGCCAAGGAAGTGTTCACGGTGGCGCTGGTGCGGCGCGAGCCGGGGTTTCGGCCCGACCTGGCGGCGACGACGGCGTCGGCCGTCGACAAGGTCGCCTTTCCCTGGGGACGTGAAGAGCTGGTGAACGGCCGCTTCGAGCTGCGCAAGCTGTAGCTTCGCCCCGCCTAAGTGGTAGATTCCGTCGCCATGAAGTCGACGAAGTTCACCATCGGGCTCGTGCAAATGCGCTGCGGCCTCGATCCGCGCGAGAACCTCGACAAGGCGGCCGATCGCGTCGTCGAAGCGGCCAAGCAGGGCGCCGAGATCGTCTGTCTGCAGGAGCTGTTTCGCTCGCAATACTTCTGCCAGAAGGAAGACGCGGCGACCTTCGATCTCGCCGAGCCGATCCCCGGCCCGTCGACGGAGCGGCTGGCGAAGCTCGCCAAGGAGCGCGGCGTCGTCGTCATCGCGTCGCTGTTCGAGCGGCGCGCGGCCGGGCTCTATCACAACACGGCGGCGATCCTCGACGCCGATGGCAGCTTGCGCGGGCTCTATCGCAAGATGCACGTCCCCGACGATCCGCTCTATTACGAGAAGTATTACTTCACGCCCGGCGATCTCGGGTTTCGCGCGCACGACACCAAGTTCGGGCGCATCGGCACGCTCGTGTGTTGGGACCAGTGGTATCCGGAGGGTGCGCGGCTGACGGCGCTGCGCGGCGCCGACGTGCTCTTCTATCCGACGGCGATCGGCTGGCATCCCAAAGAGAAGGACGAGTGGGGCGCGGCGCAGGCGTCGGCGTGGCAGACGATCCAGCGCTCGCACGCGATCGCCAACGGCGTGTATGTCGCGGCTTGCAATCGCGTCGGTCACGAAGGGGCGCTGTCCGATGGTTCGGGCGGCATCGAGTTCTGGGGCGGATCGTTCGTGGCCGATCCGTTCGGCATCGTCGTCAAGGAAGGCTCGCGCACGGAAGAGGAAATACTCGTCGTCGAGTGCGATCGCGCGCGGGTCGAGGAGGTGCGGCGCAATTGGCCGTTCCTGCGCGATCGACGCATCGACGCGTACGCGCCGATCACGAGCCGATTCCTCGACGGAAACGAGTGACGATGGCCGGGCAGCGCATGCCGGCGGAGTGGACGCGCCACGCGGCGACGTGGATCGCGTGGCCGCACAACGAGAGCGACTGGCCGGGGAAATTCGCGACGATTCGTTGGGTGTACGGCGAGTTCGTGCGCCTGTTGGCGGCGCACGAGCGCGTGCGGATTTTGGTGGCGAACGACGACGTCGAGATGCAAGTGCGTGAGACGCTGGCGCTCGTCGGCGCGGCAGAAAATTGGGATCTGGTGCGGCAGCCGACCAATCGATCGTGGACGCGCGACACGGGGCCGCTGTTCGTGATGCGCGACGCGAAGAAGCGCGCGACCCACTGGCGCTTCAACGCGTGGGCCAAGTACGACGACTGGCAGCTCGACGTCGCGGTGGCGCCGGCGATCGCGCGCGCCGCCGATGTCGAGGTCGCGCGCGTCGAGGCGCACGGCACGCACGTGGTGCTCGAAGGCGGCGCCGTCGACGTCGACGGCGAGGGCACGCTCTTGGCGACCGAGGAGTGCTTGCAGGATCGCGTGCAAGCGCGCAATCCCGAGCTGACCACGGCGCAGCTCGAGGCCGTGTTGCAGGGCGAGCTCGGCGCCGAGCGCGTGCTGTGGCTCGGGCGCGGCATCGCCGGCGACGACACGCACGGGCACATCGATGATCTGGCGCGCTTCGTCGCGCCGGGCGTGATCGTGTTGTGCGCGGAAGCCAACGGGCGCGACGAGAACCATCGCGCGCTCGCCGAGAATCGCGAAAGGCTGGAGGGCGCGCGTGATGCCAAGGGGCGCGCGCTCGAGGTCGTGGCGCTGCCGATGCCGCGCCCGCTCGCGTTCGAAGGGCGGCGGCTGCCGGCCAGCTACGCCAACTTCTACATCGCCAACGACGTGGTGTTGGTGCCGACGTTCAACGATCCGGCGGATCGCGTGGCGCTCGGAATTCTCGGCGAGCTGTTCCGCGGACGCGAGGTCGTCGGCGTGCACTGCGTCGACCTCGTTTGGGGGCTCGGCACGCTGCATTGCATGACGCAACAAGAGCCGGCGTGACGGCGAAGCGGGCGGTTCGCTCGCAGCGGCTGGCGCTGATCGAGGAGCACGTGCGCGCGCTGTCGAAGTGCGCGCGCTGCCCGCAGATGGGCAAGCCGGTGGTGACGGGGCGGCCGGTGGTGTCGCCGATCGTGTTCGTCGGGCAGGCGCCGGGCGACAAAGAGCCGGTGATGGGCAAGCCGTTCGCGTGGACGGCGGGGCGCAACCTGTTCAAGTGGTTCGGCACGCTCGGCGTCGACGAGGAGACCTTCCGCGACAACGTGTACATGGCGGCGGTGTGCCGCTGCTTTCCCGGGAAGAATCCGAAGGGCGGCGACCGCGTGCCCTCGGACGAGGAGATCGAGAACTGCGCGCCGTGGCTCGAGCGCGAGCTCGAGATCTGCCGGCCCGAGCTCATCATTCCCGTCGGCAAATTGGCGATCGCGCGCTTCTTGGCGGACGCGCCGTTGGCGGAGACGATCGGGCGCGTGCATACGTGGAAGCACGCGGGGCGGGCGATCGACGTGATCCCGCTGCCGCATCCGTCGGGGGCGTCGACCTGGTATCACGTGGAGCCGGGCAAGACGCTGACGCGAGAGGCGCTCGCGCTCATCGGCAAGCATCGCGCGTGGGCGCAGATCAGGGGCGGGGCGCGTCGCGGTACGTGAAGACCGCGACCTGATCGGGATCTTCCCAGCGAGTCTTGCCCGGCATGCGGCGTGTGCGGCGCTCGACGATCGAAAAGCCGGCGGCGATCACGCTCGCGCGTCATCTCTTCGGGCGCGTGGAGGTTCGCATTGAACCAGGCGCGCAATGATTCGAGCTCGGCGCGCTCGTTGCCACGCAGGCGTTCGTGCGCGTCAGGAGCTCCTTCAACGTCCGTCCGAAGTTGCGGGTATGTCGCTTACGCCGCGACATGCGGTGATTCTACGACAACTTGATTGGGCACTTTTCCGCGCGCGTTTCCCGGCTGTTTGCGCTCAGTGGGTTCCGGTCACGAGCGGCAACTCGACGACGAAGCGCTCGCCCTGGCCGACCCGCGCCGACGCGGACACTCGACCACCGTGCGCGCGCGCAACCTGCGTCGCCACCTGCAGCGCCAGCGTCGTCCCCGCTTCGCCGGTCGGCTGCGCCAGCCCATACGCCACCGACGGCAGCCGCTCGAGCGCTTCGGCGATCTCGCCCGCCCCGCCGCTGTCGATCTCCACGTACGCCGCCTCCTCGTCCGCCGACACCGTCACCACCATCGAGTCCTGCGCGCCCACGTCGCGCCGCACCACCCACAGAAGCACGCGCAGGCCCGTCGCCAGCCGCGCGCGATCGCCCCACACGCGCGTCGGCGCCGCGCGCAGAATCACCGACGGCCCACGATCGGAAAACGGCGGCTGCCCGATGATCTCGCGCACCAGCTCCGCCAGATCCATCTCGACCCGCTCGTGCTCGGCGATCGGCATCGGCACGCGCCCCAGCTCGCCGACGAGCTCGCGCAGTCGATCGAGGTCGCCGACCAGCGCGCGCACCCGCTCCGGCGTCGCGCTCCACGAATCCAACGTCGCCACCCGTCCGCGCAAGGTGACGAGTGGCGCATCGAGCTCCTGCGCCGCCACGGCGAAGAAGCGGTCGCGCCGCTCCACGGCCAAGCGCTCGCAGGTCCGGGCGCGCGCCACCCGCGCGCGCATCACGAAGTAGACGATCGCCACCAGCCCGACCAAAAGGCCCGCCGCGCCCCAACCGCACAGCATCGCGAGCGACCTCACGCCACCCTACGTCGCAAACTGCGTGCCTCGGGCGCTTGCCGCTTGTGGCATCGGCGACCGCTCCTACATTCCTATGGATGGCATCAGCGCCGCCGCTCGCGCCGCGTGCGCCCAAGCCGCGGCTGGCGCGCGTGTTTCACGACACGCTCGGCGGCTATCTGCGCGAGCTGTCGCCGCCGTCGCGGCGCTTCTGGGTGCTGGTGCCGCTCACCGGCATCATCGCCGGCGTCGGCGCGGTCGCCGGCGTGCACTTCATGGCCATGGTGCAAGCGCTCGCGTGGCACGGCTCGGGCTCGCTGCTCGACGTCACGCAAGCTGCGCCGTTGTGGCGGCGCGTGGTCATGCCCGTCGGCGCCGGCGTCATCATCGTGCTGGTCTCACTGCTGGTCGGCGCCGCCGCCGAAGGTCACGGGTCGTCGGAGATCCTGGAATCGATCTGGGTGCGCTCGGGCCGCGTGCCGCTACGCGCGGCGCTGGCGCGCGGCTTTCTCACGCTCGTCGCCGTCGCCATGGGCGCGTCGGTCGGACGCGAAGGCGCGCTCATCTACTTCGGCGCCGCCGCCGCCAGCTGGCTTGGCCGCCGCGCCAACGTCGACGCCGATCAGCAGAAGCTGCTGGTCGCGTGCGGCGCCTCGGCCGGCATCGCCGCCGTCTACAACACGCCCATCGGCGGCGCGCTCTTCGGGCTCGAGGTCTTCCTCGGCGGTCTGTCGCTCGAGCTCTACGGGCCGATCATCTTCGCCACCGTCACGGCCACTTTGATCTCACGCACACTGCTCGAAGATCATCCGTCGTACGTGATCCCGCCGTACAAATTGCAAAACGTGCGCGAGCTGCTGCTCTATCTCGTCCTCGGCGCGCTCATTGGCGTGGTCTCGGCGCTGTTCGTGCGCACCGTCGACGCCACCGCGAGGCTGCCCAAGCTCGTCGGGCAGCGCTTGCGCCGCTACCTGCCCATCGGCGCGCTCGCCATCCTCGGCGTCGCCGGCATCTTCTATCCGCAGCTCTACGGCAACGGCTACGACACGGTGAACATGGCGCTCGTCGGCGCGCTGCCGCTCGGGCTCATCCTGGTGCTGCCGCTGGCCAAGCTCGCGGTGTCGGCGCTGTGCGCGTCGTCGGGCGTGCCGGGCGGGCTCTTCACGCCGTCGCTGTTCGTGGGCGCGCTCACCGGCGCCGCCTTCGGCAGCGCCGCACATTGGTTGTGGCCGCACGTCGTGCCGTCGACGGGCGGCTTCGTGCTCGTCGGCATGGCGGCGATCCTGGCCGGCTCGACGCACGCGACCATGGCGGCGGCGATCATGCTCTTCGAGATGACCGGCAGCTACGGCGTCATCCTGCCGCTGCTGGCCGCCTGCGTGGTCTCGGCGGTGGTGAGCCGCGCGCTCGCGCCCGAATCGATCTACACGGCGCCGCTCAAGCGGAAGGGCGTCGAGCTGCCGCGCATCACGCGGCCGGCGTGGATGCAGCGTACCGGCGTGCGCTCGCTCGTGCGCAGCGACGCGCCCAAGGTGCCGCCCGAGACGCGGCTCGCCGAGGTCGTCGCCAAGATGGCCACGCTCGGCGAAGGCGACGACCTGTTCGTCGTCGGCGAAGGCGGCGAGCTCCTCGGCGTCATCTCGCTCGAGGCGCTGCGCGAGGTGCTCGCCGATCTTCCCGACCTCGAGCTCGTCGTCGCCGCCGACGTCATGGAGCGCGCCGGCGCGGTCTCGGTCGACGCGTCGTTGTGGGAAGCGACGCGGCGCGCGCTCGCCGCCGAGACGACGCGGCTGCCGGTGATCTCGCCACGCGAGGGCAATCGCTTTCTCGGCACGCTCGCGATCCCCGACGTCCTGGCCGCCGCGCGCCGCGCCGACACGCTCTCGTAGCCGCGTGGTAATTTTCGAGCGTGCTGTCTCGCGCGCTGGCGCTGTGTTGCATGGTCGCGGTCGCGTCGTGCGCGACGACCGAGCAGACGGCCGCGGAGAAGCGCGCGAGCAATCTCAAGGTCGGCGTCGCCTTCGCCGGCGCCGGCGCGGGCTCGATCGCCGTCGGTGCCGGCCTCTTCGGCTATGCGATCGCGAACGAGCCGGCGAACCAAGACACGCCGAAGCTGGCGCTGTTTCTACCCGGCGTAGCCCTTTTCGGAATCGGGATTCCGTTTTTCGTGGTCGGCGCCGTCTTCACGATCAGCGCCGCGATCAGCCGTCACTAGCAACGGGCGGAAAGTAGATCTGCTTGTCGCCGAGCGCGTGTCCTGCCGGGATCGGTGTGCCCAGCTCGTCGATGCGGAAGACGTCGGGCGCCAGGCGCAGCGACTCGCGCAGCCGCTCCATCGTCGTCGGCACGAACGGGTAGAGCATGATCATGAGGCTCTTGAGCACGTAGAACGCCGAATAGAGCGCGTTGCGCCGGCCCTCTTCCGGATGACGATCGTCGTGCGGCTTGTACTGCGTGAAGAGGCTGTTGATGGTGCGGGCGTAATTCTCGAGGTCGAAGAGCAGCGTCGGCCAATCGGCGCGCTCCATCGCGCGCACGTAGCGCTGCACGATGCGGTTGGTGTCGGCGACCACTTTGTCGAGCAGCACGCCGTCGGGCACGCGGCCGCCGAACTTCGAGTGCGCCGCCGAGATCGGCCGCTCGAAGGCCGCGTTCATCGGCCCGGCGAGGAATGCGTTGCGCTCGTCGAGCGTGGCGAACTCGAAGTTCGACTGCTTTTCCGGCAGCCCGAGCAGCGCCAGAAAATAGCGGATCTGATCGGGATCGTATTTTCGCTCGTCGAGCAATTGATCGGCGGTGACGAAGTTGCCGCGCGACTTCGACATCTTCTCGCCACCGACGGTGAGGTGAAAGCAGCTGAACACGTCGGTGAGCTGGAGCTCGCCGCGCGCGGGCAGCTGGTGCGGATGGTCTTGCGTGCCCAGCCACATGGCACCCTGCATGAGCACGTAGAAAAAGACGTTGTCCTGGCCGAGGAACTGGCAGATGCGCGCCTCGGGATCGCGCCAGAACTCGTCGACGCGCGCCGGATCGCCGCCGCGCGCCGACAGCGCCGCCGAGCTGAACGAGATGGGCGCGATCAAGGAATCGGGCCAGACATAGAGCGTCTTGCCGGCGAGGTCGGCGTCGAATTCGGGCGGCAGCGGAATTCCCCAGCTCACGTCGCGCGTGATCGAGCGGTGCGCCCAATCGTCGGCGAGGTCGCTCTCGATCCCGTTGCCGTCGAGGACGCCGCGCGCCTCGTCGAGCGCCGGGCGATTGGCGAACTGCAAGACGACCTTCTTGCCGGGCGCGTATTTACGCTTGTGCGCGGGCAGCGAGGGCTCGAGGAGCTTGTAGGCCTCCTCGTGCGCGCCGTCGAAGCGCAGCGCCGGCAGGAGATAACCGAGCACGTCGGTCAAGAGCGTCGGGCGCCACGACTTCTTCTTGCTCTCGACCCACGGCCGCAGCGTCTCGGAGACGGCGCCCATGTCGAGCCACAGATGCGTCGTCTCGCGCATGATCGGCACCGCGTCGGACAAGGTCGAGCGCGGCGAGCCGAGCTCGGTGGGCGCGTACTGCTTGCCGCAACGGTTGCACTCGTCGGAGAAGGCGTCGTCGTTGTCGCACTTCGGATTGGGGCAGCGGCCGCGCACGAGCCGATCGGGCAGGAAGCGCTCGAGCGTGGGATCGAACCACTGCCGCGTGGTGCGCTTTTCGAGGAGGCCGTTGGCGCGCAGGCGGCGCAGGAACCAGTGCGCGTTGGCGACGTGCGTGGGGAAGAGATCGGGGCGCGAGGTGCCGCTGTAGACGTCGAGGCCGATGTGATAGCGCGCGAGCGAGCACGCCTGCTGCGCGTGGACGTCGTCGATGAAGTCGCGGATGGAGCGGCCGGCGGCGTGCGCGGCCACTTCGCTGGTCGAGCCGTGGTCGTCGGTGCCGCAGACGAAGAGGACGTTGCGGCGGCCGATGAGGAGGCCGAGCCAGCGGGCGTGGATGTCGGCGGGGACGTGCGCGCCGGCGAGGTGGCCGAGATGGAGCGGGCCGTTCGCGTAGGGCATCCCCGCGGTGACGACGGCGCGCCGCGGTCGCTGGAGCCGCGCGAGCGTGGACGCAACGTCGGCGGGTGGTGCGTGCGGCGACGACGGCGACGGCGACGAGGGCATCGGCTCAAGGTAGCATCCCACGGTGCCTCACAGAATTTGTGGGACTCTGCGCCGTGACCCGGCCGTAGCGTGAGGCAAACTCAACATCCTGGCTGCCGCGCTAAAGCGCGACAGCGGTGCCGCCATTCCGTTGTGGAGTAAACGTCTGTGGTGGCCGCCGGCCCTAATCCTCGTCTTCGTCCTTGCGCCCGCCGCCGCCGGCGTTCAAGAGCTGATACGCGCGCGCGTAGCTCGGCGACGACGACGGCACGATCTTGATGACCTGGTGCCAATAGCTCTTCGCCTGGCCCGGGTTCGACTTCTGCACCGCCGCGCCCTTGTCGGTCAGCTCCTTCGCCTTCGACTCGAGCTGCTTGAGCATCCCGCCGTCGCCGGCGCCCGACTTCTGCGCCGCCTGCACCGCGGCGAACGCCTGCTCGTACTTGCCCTGCGAGAACGCCTGCTGCGCCAGCGGAATTTGCAGCTTGCCGATGCGCTGCTTGAAATAGCCCGCGTGCTGCCCCTTGCCGATGCGCACGTCGATCGCCATCGCCGCTTCGTAGTCGCTCATCGCCGCCGACGGATTTTTGCCCTCGTCGCCCGACGCCTTGTCGAGGATCGCCTTCAGATCGCGCACTTGATTGGCGAACGCGACCGTCTTCTCCATTTGCTTGAGCGGCTGATTGCGCGCCTCCAACCGATAGAGTCTCTCGGCGTTGGCGAAGTCCTTCGCCTTGTACGCCGCCGCCGCTTGCGCCGACGACGGCGCTTCGACCTTCGCCGCCGGCGCCGACGTGTCCTTCTTGCCGACCCTGACCGGCGCGAAGTCGTCGTCGTCTTTGATCGTGGCGACCTTGAGCTTCTTCTCGTGCGGCGCCGGCACCGGCTCTTTCTGCGCCACCGCTTTCGGCTCTTTCGCGGACGGCGTCGGCCTCGCGGCCGCGACCGGCTCCGTCGACGGCAGCGGCGTCGTCACCACCGTGTTCGCGGGCGGCGGCGGCAGATCGACGCGCAGCTTGGGCGCCAGCGCGCGCGCTTCGGGATTGCCCGGATCGAGCGCCAGCGCCTGTTGCAAGCGCG
>DASXOU010000974.1:0-6778 GCA_036494045.1 Polyangia bacterium
GGAAACGAAGGCGGAAGTGAAGGCGGCGACGAAGCCGACCGAGCTGCCCGGCCCGGCGCCGATCGTCGAGACCAAGCCGAAGTCGGAGCCGAAGCCGAAGCCGGAAGCGAAGGTCGAGGCGCCGAAGCCGGAAGCGAAGCCGGAAGTGAAGGCCGAAGCGCCGAAGCCGAAGCCGGCGGTCCACAAGCCGGCCGTGCACAAAGAAGAGCCGGTGCAGCTCCCGCACCTGCCGACGCCGCCGCCGGCCGACGACAATCCCTAGACGACCGTCGACTTCCCGGTCCGGCGCCACAAAATGAAAAGCGCGATCGCGAGCACGAGCGCCGCGGCGAGCTCGCCGCCGATGACGATCCAGCGACGGCGTGCCTGCAGCCAGCGCGCGCGCGTCAGCCCCGCGTGCGCTTCGCCGAGCGATGGGTCGAGCGCCAGCGCCCGCTCGAAGCCGGCGACGTCGGCGTGTCCCGCGCGCAACGCCTCGAGCGCGTCGTAGAGCGCCACCCGTGCGCCGGCGTAGCGCGCGTCCGGCCCGTCGGGCGCCAGATCGATCGCCTGCCGCCACAGCCCGAGCGCGCGTGGCACCTCGCCCTGATCCTTGACGCTGTCGGCGTAGCGCGCGAACGCGTGCGCCATCTCGGCGCGGCGCGCGTAGTTCGGATCGTGCGCGAGGATCCAGCCGTAGTCGTCGGTGGCGCCGCGCAAGTCGCCGCGCTCTTCCTTGGTCTTGGCGGCGGCGAACGCGCCGTCCCACTCGGCGGCGCGCTTCTTGTCGTAGTAGTCGAAGAGCTCGTCGGTCATCTCTTTCGCCGTCGCATTGGGATCGGGCGGCGCGTTGTTGATCGCCGCCAGCTCCTTGCCCAGCGCCAGCGTCGCGATCTCGCGATAGGTGAGGTAATCGGGCTTCTCCTCCGCCTCTTCCTTGCCGCCCGGCAGCTTGCGCTTGCGCTTCGGCGCCGGCGGCGGCGCCTTGCCGGTGACATAGCGCAGCCACGCCCAGCGTGCCTCGCGCCGCACGCGATGCGACGGCGAATCGACCTGCCCGAGGATCGCCTCGACGGCGTCGAGCGCGCGCGTGTCGCCGTAGGCGTGGACGATCTCCGCGCGCACGCGATCGTCGGGCGCCGTCGAGATCGCCTTCTGCGGCCGCTGCCGATCCATCCGATCGAGCTGATAGGCGGCGTACCGTCGCTGCTTGGCCAGGTTCACCTTGCCCGCGTTCGGCTCGTGCACGAGCTCGATGAGCCGCGGGACGGCGTAGCTGTCCATCGAGCGGATGGCGCGCCCGCACTCGTCGCGGAAGACGCCGTCGTATTGGAAGGCGAGCTTGAAGATCGGATCGACCGCGTCGAGCCGCCGCGTCGCTGCGATGGCGCGCATCAGCGTCACCGTCTCGATCGCCTCGGCGCGCGCCGCCTCCATCTCGGCGCGCGAGGGCGGCGGCGGCGGCGGCGTGGTCACTACCGGCGGCGGCGCCGGCTTGGGCTTCTTCGTGCCCGGCGGAACCCACGGCGGCGGGATCGACTTGTCGGCGTCGAGCTGCGCCGCGGCGTCGAGATCGACGGTCTTCAGCGCCGCCAGCCAGTCGAGCGTCTCCGGATCGTGCGGCGGCGGACGCTTCGCGCGCGGCTGCCCCTTGACCCGCGGCGGCGGCACCCACGCGGGCTCGGGTTGACGGATCCACATCGGATCTCCGCTTTTCCAATTAGGCACTTGCGCCCACATTGCGAGAAACAGCTTGCGGAAGACTTCGGGCTTGGTCAGCTTCGGTTTTTCCAGGCGCGCGACCAGCGCCGCGTAATCGTCGGCCGGCGGCAGCGTCGGAGCGCTGGTGAGCGTGAAGAAGACGAGCGCGGCGAGCATGGTCCCGCCGTGTAGTAGCAGATCAGTGAAGGATGCGCATGCGCGTAAGGCCGAGCCCGAGCACCTCTTCGGCCTCAGCTTCGAACGCGGAGAACTTGATCGCCATGCCGGTGAGCGAGCGCGCGCCGGCGGCGTCGTTGAAGTTGAGGAAGTAGTGGTTCTTCACTTCGCCGCGCGCGATGATGGTCGCTTGCGAGTCGGGCATGAAGAAGTGCACGCGCACGGCGGTGCCGAGCGGCATCGGATCGTTCATCTCGATGAGGATGCCGCCCGCCGAGATGTTGCGCGCCATCGCGTTGCACTCGCCGAACTCTTCCGTCGACAAGATCACCGGGAACACCTTTTCGAATCGCAACGCCGCGCGCTTGTTCATCCAATCCCTCACGAGTAGCATGCGATGATCGTAGCTGGGTAGGATGATGAAGTCAAAAAACCTACATGTAGGACATCGCCAAGGGGCTCGATGAACCTCGTCACCGGCGCCAGCGGCTTCATCGGCTCTGCCGTCGTCCGAAGGCTGCTCGCGCGCGGCGGCAAGGTGCGCTGCTTCGTCGAGCCGGGCGCCCGGCGCGACAACCTCGACGGGCTCGACGTCGAGATCGTCGCGGGCGACGTCAACGATCGCGACGCGGTCCGGCGCGCGCTCGACGGCTGCGATACCTTGTTCCACCTCGCCGCCATCTACGCCATCTGGACGCGCGATCCGTCGCTCATCTATCGCGTCAACGTCGAGGGATCGAAGACGGTCCTATGGGCCGCGTATCACGCCAAGGTCAAGCGCGTGGTCTACACCTCGAGCATCTCGGCCATCGGCAGCGGCGAAGACGGCGTCCCCGTCGACGAGACGCAGGGATTTTCAGCGCGCGATTGGGATGACGGGAACGCGTATATACGCTCGAAGTGGCTGAGCGAGAACGACGCGCTCCGCTTCGCGCAAGAAGGGCTGCCGCTCGTCGTCGTCAATCCGGCGTTCCCCTTCGGCGAGCGCGACCTCGGGCCGACGCCGACGGGCGGCATCATCCTCGGCGCCTTGCAGAAGAAGATCCCCGGCTACGTCGACGCCGGATTTTGCGCCATCGACGTCGACGACTGCGCCGAGGGCCACGTGCTCGCGGCCGAAAGAGGGCGCGTCGGCGAGCGCTACATCCTCGGCAACCACAACGTGACCATGCGCGACTTCTATCGCACCGTCGCGCGCGTCGCCGGCATCAAGATCCCCGAGCGGCGCATCCCGGTCGGCGTCGCCGAGTCGGTCGGGTGGATGATGGAGAAGTGGGCCGACCGCAGCGGCAAGCCGCCGCTGGCGACGCGCAAGGCCACGCGCTACGCCGCGCACACGCACTTCTTCGACAATTCCAAGGCTCGGCGCGAGCTGGGCTTGCCCTCGACCCCGCTCGACGTCACGATCGAGAAGGCGGTCCGCTGGTTCCGGACCCATGGGTATGCCGGATGAAGAAGCTCGCGTTCGCGATCGTGTTGTTGTCGTCGCTGCCGGCGTTCGCCGAGCCGCCGTGGGTTGGCATCCAGCTCGACGCCGGGACGTTCGGCGGCGCCAAGGTGAAGTCGGTGATTCCGGGATCGCCGGGCGAGCGCGCCGGCATCCACGCCGGCGACGAGGTGCTGGCGATCGACGACAAGCCGACGGCGGAGCCGAGGGACGTGATCGCGCTGGTGCAGGCGGGCGGCGTCGGCCACGCGGCCAGGCTGCGGCTCGTCGACGGCAAAGGACACACGCGCACGGTGGCGGTGACCTACGAGGCGCGGCCCGATCGCGAGTCGTTGCAGCGGCACGCGCTCCTCGGGCACGAGGCGCCCGATTTTTTGCCGGCGGTGCAGTCGGGCGGCAAGCTCGGCAAGCTGTCGTCGATGCGCGGCAAGGTCGTGGTCATCGACTTCTTTGCCACCTGGTGCGGCCCGTGCGTGGAGTCGATGCCGCACGTCGAGGCGATGCACAAGAAGCTGGCGGCGCAGGGCCTGGTGGTGTTCGGCGTGTCGAACGAGTCGCGTGACATCGTGGCGCGCGCGGCCGATCGCTTTCACGTGACCTATCCGCTCGCCAGCGACGATGGCGAGGGAGTGTCGTCGAGCTATCAGGTGTTCGCGCTGCCGACCATGGTGGTCATCGATCGCAAGGGCGTCGTGAAGGAAGTGGCGATCTCCGACACCGAGGCGGTCGACGCCGCGGTGGCGACCGCGCTCAAGGGCAAGTAGCCCGTGCCGATACGATGTTAGACAAGCTGCTCGAGTTCGGCGAGCTCTGCCGCAAAAACGGGCTGCGCGTGTCGACGGCGGAAGTGCTCGACGGCGTGGCGGCGGCGGAGCTGGTCGGGCTCGACGAGCCGGAGCTCTTGCGGGGCGCGCTCGAAACGACGCTGGTCAAGCGGCGCGCCGACGCCGACATCTTCGACGAGCTGTTCGCGCTCTATTTTCGGCGGCGCGGCGATTGGGATCGCGCCGGCGAAGGCGAGGCGCCGCCTCTGGTCGAGGCGCTGCGCAAAGAGGGGCTCTCGGACGACGAGATCGAGTTCTTGATCGCGATGCTGTCGGACGAGGCGGCGCGGCTGTCGCCGCTGGCGCGCATGGGGCTCGGGCTGCGCCGGCAGAACATCGAGGCGCTCATCCGGCTGGCGGGCGTGCGGCTCGATTTTTCGCGGCTGACCAATCCGATGCAGATCGGGTTCTTCTCGCAGCAGCTGATGGAGGCGCTCAATCCGTCGGGCGCGCGCGGCGAGCTCGACGGGATGTTCGCGCGCCTGGGCGGGCGCATCGGACAGGAGCGCGCGGAGCTGATGGCGAAGGTCGCCGCCGAGCAGATGAACCGCGTGCGCTCGTCGCTGCGTCGCTATGTCGCCGACGAGTTCGAGCGGCGCAACCTCGACTTCGTCGACAAGATGCGCGAGCAGATCCTGGCCAACAAGCCCTTCGGCGCGATGAGCGAGGAGGAGCTCGCGCGGCTGCGCGAGGAGGTCACGCGGCTGGCCAAGAAGCTCAAGCAGATGGCGTCGCTCAGGCCGCGCATCGGACGACGCGGACGGCTCGACGCGCGCAAGACGCTCCGGCGCGCGCTCGGCGCCGGCGGCGTGCCGTTTCGGCTGGTACACAAGCGTCGGCGGATCGAAAAGCCGCGCTTGGTGGTCTTGTGCGACATCTCGGATTCGGTGCGGCACGTGTCGCGGTTCATGCTGCAGTTTGCGTATACGCTGCAGGAGCTGTTTTCGAAGGTGCGCAGCTTCGTGTTCGTGAGCGATCTCGGCGAGTGCACCGAGCTGTTCAAGCAGCACGAGATTCAGCGCGCGGTCGACCTCGCGTACTCGGGCGGCGTGGTGAACGTGTACGCGAACTCGAACTTCGGGCGCGCGTTCAAGATGTTCGAGGCGCGCTTTTTGGACGCGGTGACGCCGAAGACGACGGTGTTGGTGATCGGCGACGCGCGCAACAACTACAATCCGCCCGAGGCGTGGGCGTTGGCGGCGGTGAAGGAGAAGGCGCGGCGCCTGTTGTGGCTGAATCCGGAGCCGCCGGGATCGTGGGCGTTCGGCGATTCGGCGATGCGTGATTACGAGCCGTACTGCGATCGCGTCGAGACGGTGGGGAATCTGGCGCAGCTCAAGCGCGTCGTCGATACGCTCGTACTTTGACCGCGATGCAGGCGAGGAGCGCGAGCAGGCTGACGACGAAGCCGGCGCCGAGGTGCGCGGGGTGGTAGACGAGCGCGACGCGGCTGTCGCCGGCGGGGATGGGCACGGCGCGCATGGCGAGGTTGGCGCGCAGGAGCGGCGCGGGCGCGCCGTCGACGGTGGCGTACCAGCCGGGGAACCAGGCGTCGGCGAGGACGGCGTAGCTCGGCGCGCTGGCGTGGCAGGCGATGGTGACGTGCTCGGGACGATCGTCCTCGAGCGTGCAGCGGCCGTCGCTGTCCTTGGGGGCGGCGACGTCGTGGGCGCCGTCGGCGGGCGCGAGCACGACCGAGCGGCCGGGGACGAAGTCGGACGCGGCCAGCAGCCTTCCCGCTTCGTCGTCGGCGGCCACGCGCGCGCCGGTCGCCAGGTACACGCGGGGTGGCGAGCTGGTGGCCTCGGCGAGGACGGCGCCGAGCGCGGGCCAGCGGGCGCGCTCGACGAAGCCGTCGTGCGGCGCGTAGAGGCGCGGCGGCAAGAGCGCGAAGCGTGTCGCGGTGACGGCGAGGAGGCGCAGCGGCTGGCGTCCGAGCGCGGCCCACAGCGCCGCTTCGTGAGCGACAGGGAAGTTGTCGTAGGCGTCGAGCGTGTCGACGCCGTCGTCGACGCCGCAGTCGGGGCGCAAGGTGGCGCGCAAGGCGACCGGGCGCGGCAGCGTCGAGGGAAACTCGTTGTAGAGCGGGCGATAGAGGCGCAGGAGCTGCGTGCCGGCGAGCGCGCGCGCGGCGGCGACGGGCGGCGGCGTCTCGCGATAGAGCGCCGAAGGCACATAGTCGGTGAGCGTGATCGACTGCGCGAACAGATCGGTGACGACGATGGCGGCGAGGGCAAGCGTGGTCGCGCGCGGCGACAGGCGCCGGCGCACGGCGAGGACGAGCGGCACGAGCGTGACCACGGCGATGGCGAGCGCGTGGCGGGCGCTGCCGGCGACGACGGCGCCGAGCTCGGCGGCGCTGCCGTGCTCGAGCCGGCCGAGGCGTGCCGCGAAGAAGGCGCCGCCCCAGCATTGCGCGAACAGCGCGCCGGCGGCGAGCGCGCCGAGAGCGAAGGCGCCGGCGAAGAGCGAGCGGCGCGGCGCGGCGGCGGCGCGACCGAGGCCGATGGCGGCGAGCGCGCAGCCGACGAGCGTGACGACGACGAGGTATTTCTCGGGATAGCGGAAGAGCCGCGCGCCGGGCACGAAGCGGAACCAGGCGGACCACAGCGGCGTGTGGCGGCCGAACGCGACCACGAGCGCGACGGCG
>DASXOU010000975.1:0-4091 GCA_036494045.1 Polyangia bacterium
GACGATCACCGGCTTCACCGCCAGACGGCAGGCGCGGATCAGTTCCTTCTGGCGGCCCGGGACTTCCTCGGGCGGAATTTCGACGCCGAGATCGCCGCGCGCCACCATGATGCCGTCGGCGCGCTCGATGATCTCGTCGAGGCACTCGATCGCCTCCGGCTTCTCGATCTTGGCCACGATGGGCACGCGCTTGCCGTCGGGGCGCACGGCCAGGCGCACCGCCTCTTCGATGTCGTCGGGCGAGCGCACGAACGACAGCGCCACGAAGTCGACGCCGAGCTGCATGCCGAACGCGAGATCCCGGCGATCCTTCTCGGTCAGCGCGGGCGCCGACACCTTCACGCCCGGCAGGTTGATCCCTTTGTTGTTCTTGAGCGTGCCGCCGATGAGCACGCGCGTCTCGACGTCGGTCTCGTTCTTCTCGATGACCTCGAGCGACAGAAGGCCGTCGTCGAGTAGCAGGACGTCGCCCGGCTTGACGTCGCCGGGCAGGCCCGAGTACGTCGTCGAGCAGATCTCGTCGCCGCCGGGCACGTCGCGCGTCGTCAGCGTGAAGTCGGCGCCGGGCTCGAGCTCGGTCGAGCCCTTGACGAAGCGGCCCACGCGGATCTTGGGGCCCTGCAGATCCTGCAGCACCGCGACCGGCCGGCCGCGTTTGTCCGCCTCGGCGCGCACGGCGGCGATGGTCGCCTTGTGATCGTCGGGATCGCCGTGTGAGAAGTTGATGCGGGCGACGTCCATGCCCTCATCGATGAGGTTGCCGATGAACGTCGGCTCGCGTGAAGCTGGGCCCAAGGTGCAGACGATTTTTGCCCGTCTCACAGGCGCACTGTCCCAGCGCGCCCGGAGCAAGACAATCGATCCGCTGGCCCTCCGGGCCGGACGCGCACACTCGCTCGCTTTCGCTCGCTCATTGTCGGGTCGAGGAGTATATCTTTTTTTGAAGGGCTGCCAGTCCCCGACACATACAAGTAGGACCCATGAGAAATACTTTCCTTTATCTAATGCTCGCCGCTGCAGCCACCACGACCACCGGCTGCACGGTCTCGGAGCCGATCCCCGATCTCGCCGGCCAGGACGTTCACTTGACGTTCGTCCACACCGCCGACCTGCACTCGCGCTTCTTCCCGTACTACTTCGCGCCGGGGCAGATCGACAAGGGGCTCGGCCTCATGCCGAAGGCGGGGCAGGACTTCGCCGTCGTCGGCGGCATCGGCCGCGTCTCGACGGTCGTAAAGTGCATCCGCGGCATCTACACCGGCCCGCCGTGCGACTCGCTCATCGACAAGATCGGCCCGCCGGCGGCGCGCTCGCTGCACGTCGACTCGGGCGACATCTGGGAAGGCGCGCCGGTGTTCAACACCTTCAACGGCGAAGTCGAGATGCGCGCCATGTCGCAGATCGGCCTGACCGCGATGGCGCTCGGCAACCACGAGTTCGACAAGGGCTCGGTCAACCTCGAGGAGCAGTACCAGAAGTTCGGCGGCTTCCCGATCATGGCCGCCAACTACGAGTTCTCCGATCCGACCGATCCGACGCAGCCCAAGCTACAAGACGTCATCAGGCAGTGGACCACCGCCAACGTCGGCGGGCTGCGCGTCGGCATCATCGGCATGGGCAACCTGTCGTCGATCGAAGGCATCATCGAAGGCGGCAACACGCTCGGCGTGCGCCCCATCGACGCCACGCAGGCGATCACCAACGCGGTCCAGGTGATGCGCTCGCAGGTCGACCTCCTCGTCGTCATCTCGCACCTCGGCCTCGACGAGGACGAGGGCACCTCCGCCGACGCCGCCGAGAGCGGCGATCAGAACACCGCCATCGCCAAGGACGGCGTCGACATCATCTTCGGCGGCCACTTGCACATCGTCTTGAACCCGCCGAAGGATCTCGAGCACATCTCGGCCGACGACGGCAGCGTCACCGGCCACACCGTGCTCTGCCACTCGGGCGCGTTCGCCAAGTACGTCGGCCGTCTCGACGTCGTCGCCCACGTCGCCGATCCGTCGGTCCCCGGCGACACCTCGGGCGTCAAGGCGTACACCTACCGCATCATCCCCATCGACGACTCGATCCCGTCGGATCCGGCGATGGACAATCTGCTCGAGCCCTACCAGCTCAAGATGAACGAGTTCTTGAACCTGACGCAGATCTACGCGGTGGTGCCGTGCTCGGTGAACGACGCCGGCAACTGCCCCAAGACGCAGCGCACCGACAACAACGGCGGCGACTCGCAGCTCGGCAACCTGGTCGCCACCTCGATGCAGCTGCGCGAAGGCGTCGAGGCCGACTACGCCGTCACCAACTCGCTCGGCATCCGCGCCGACTTCGAGTCGGGTCCGCTCAACCTCGAGGAGATGTACAACGTCTTCCCGTTCGACAACACCATCACCACCGTCGAGCTGTCGGGCGACGAGACGCAGCAGATGTTCGACGCCGTCGCCGCGCGCTCGGCCGAGCGCGGCTGCCAGACGCAAGCGCAGGTGGCCGGCGTCTACTTCGATCTCATCTGCGCCGACGACGACACCGACTGCAACACGCGCCTCGGCCGCCCCGGACCGTGCGCCAAGAACATCTACATCGGCAACCACTGCCGCATGCCCGACGGCACCTTCAACGGCACCACGTGCAAGCCGGTCGATCAGTTCGGCGAGTATCGCGTCGCCGTCAACGACTACATCGCCAACGGCGGCTCCGGCTTCGACGTGCTCAAGCGCAACACCACCAAGTTCAACACCGGCATCTCGCTGCGCGACGGCCTGGTCGACTACATCCGCACGCTGCCCAACCGCTGCAACGATCCGACGATGTACACCAACATCGTCGGCGTCAATTGCAAGGACGCGCAGGGCGAGACCTACGACTGCACCAACACCTGCAGCGGCGCGAGCTTCGCCGGCTGCCAGTCGATGGGCATGACGCCGTCGAACTACGACTACACCACCATCTCGTGCCTCGGTCCCGACGTGCAGGCGCACGACGGCCGCATCCAGACGTTCACCACGGCGGAGAATTAGGATGTACGGAAGTCAGTCGCGCGCGCTCGGCCTCGGGATCCTGCTCGTCGCCGGCGGCTGCAACCAGGAGAAGACCGCGCCCAACGCCGCGCTCATCAGCACGCTCGATCTGCAGCTCGTCGATCCACCGCCGACCGGGCTCGGCTCGCCGTCGGCGCCGGTCGACGTGCAGTCGGCGACATTCAACCTCATCGCGCGCGATCGCTACGGCAATCCCATCACCAGCGACGTCACCGTCGACGTCTACATCTCGTTCGGCGGCGTGCTCACCGGCGCCAACGCCGGCTGCGGCGCCGACGAGAGCGGCGCCGATCCGATCGAGACGGTCAAGATGCCGGGCGGCATGCTCATGAACCACACCGTCATGCTGCCGGCCGCGTACGGCGCCACCGCGCTGTGGGTCAGCGACAACGCCTCGGGCGCGACCGGCGCCTCGCCGACGATCTACTTCCGCAACGCCTTCATCGCCGAGGCGCAGACGCCGCCCGATCTGACGGCGATGAACGCCAGCTTCTGCTCGTCATTCAACGGCAAGTTCCTCACCTTCGATCACGCCACCGCATCGGGCCAGCTCGTCGTCACGTCGGTGTTCGACGACTCGTTCTCCATCACCGACACCGGCGTCGCGCCGGGCGGGTTCAACAACATGTACATCTTCTCGTACAGCCAGCCGCCGCCCGAGATCGTCGAGGGGCGCGTCATCACCACCTTCAGCGGCAACTACTCCAAGTTCGTCGGCTTCACCGAGCTCAACTTCCCGCTCTTCAGCGCCGCCGATTCGACGGTGCCGCTGGCGACGGTGCCGCCGCCGGTGCTGATCACCTATCAAGACATCGGCAACGTTCCCAAGATGCTCGGCAACACCGCCGGCGTGGTCTCATTCACCGGCGTCATCTGCGATCCGGATCCGCCGAACCCGACCAACGACCCGAACATCGCCGACACCATCAAGAGCTGGGAGATGTACAACCAGTTCGTCGTCGACAACGACCAGACCTGCAGCTCGTTCACCAACATCGGCGTCGAGCTGCCGGCCAAGGTGCTGGGCACGTTCGATCCCTTGCAGGTGGTCGG
>DASXOU010000976.1:0-15059 GCA_036494045.1 Polyangia bacterium
CGGATCGTCGGCCAGCAGCCGATCGCGCACCCAGTTGGCCTGCCACAGCGCCAGCGCCGAGCCGCGCGTCGCGATCGTGATCATTTCGCCGCTTTCTTCTCGTTCGTTTGTTCGACGTCGAGGTCGATGCGGATCTCTTCGGTGTGGCCGGTGTGCAGGTCGAAGAGCGCGCGCACCAGCGCCGGCAGCTCGCTGTCGGGCCGCTCCGCCGCTTCCTTTTTCAGCTTGGTCAGCGGCACGTGCAACAGCTTGTTCACGATCGCCTCGGCCATCGCCTGCATCGCGGCGCGATCGGTCGAGCCGGCGCGCGCCGCCGAGCGCTCGACTTCGGCCAGCGCCAGCTCGAGAAAGCGCGCGCGCAGAAGCTTGATTGTCGGCACCGCGCCCAGCGATAGCTCGTGCTCGTGGTAGCGCTTGAGCTCGGCGTCGACGATGGCCTCGGCCTCGTCGGCCTCGCTGGCGCGCGCGGCGCGGTTCTGCGCCACTACGCGCTCGAGCGCGTCGACGTCGTACAGGTACACGTTCTCGACGCTGCCGACGTCGGGATCGACGTCGCGCGGCACGGCGATGTCGATGAAGAAGAGCCAGCGCCCCTTGCGCGCGCGCATCGCCTTGGCCACGCGGTCGCGACGCAGCACCGGCTCGGTCGCGCCCGTCGAGCACAAGACGATGTCGACCTTGGTGAGCAGGCGATCGAGCTCGTCCCACGGCGCCGCCTTGCCGCCGAGCTTGGCCGCGAGCTCGACCGCGCGCGACTCGGTGCGGTTGACGACGCTGAGCTCGCCGATGCCCGCCGCTTTCAAGTGGCGCGCCGACAGATCGCCCATCTTGCCCGCGCCGACGACGAGCACGTGCTTGCCCTCGAGCTCGCCGAAGATCTGTCGCGCCAGATCGACCGCCGCCGACGCGATCGACGCCGAGCTCTTGGCCACGTCGGTCTCGGTGCGCACGCGCTTGGCCAGCGCGAACGCGCGCGGCACCGCGCGCTGCAGGACCGGGCCGAGCGTGCCGGCGTCGAGCGCGGCGGCGTACGCCTCTTTGACCTGCCCGAGGATCTGCGACTCGCCGACCACCATCGAGTCGAGCGACGCGGCCACGCGAAACAGGTGGCGCAGCGCATCGTTGCCGTCGTGCGCGTAGAGGTGCGCGCGCAAGCTCGCCGGCAGCGAGCGCTCGTCGATGAGGAAGCGGTGCAGCGCCCCCAAGAGCTCATCGCCTGCGTCGGCGCCGTCGAAGCCATAGTAGAGCTCGACGCGATTGCAGGTCGACACGATCATCGCCTCGCCGACGCCGGGCACGCTCGCGAGCTGCTTGAGCGCCTTCGCCAGCGCGTCCTCGGCAAACGCCACCCGCTCGCGCACCTCGATCGGCGCGGTCTTGTGCGACAGGCCAACGACACCAAGCAGCCTCATGGCTACCCTGCCGCGCCTCCGAATCCGCGCACGAAGTAGATGAGCAGCACCGTCAGCGACGTGGCGAAGCCGCCGATCGTCATGATCGCCGCGCGCCGCCCGCGCCAGCCGCCGGTCACCCGCGCGACCAGGAGGATCGCGTACATGATCCACGCCGCCGCCGCGATCGAATATTGCGGCGTGAACAAGCGATCGTGCAGCTGCACGCCCCACACCGCGCCGGTGATGACGGCGACGGTGAACAGCGGAAAGCCGAAGATGATGCAGCGGCGGTTGAGCGTGTCGAGCGTCTCCAGCGCCGGGCCACGCTTGAAGAGGCGCCCGGCGCGATGCGCTTTGAGCGCGCGCTCCTCGATGAGATAGATGACCGCGCCGCCGGCGGCGACGGCGAACAGCGCCACGCCACCGGTCGCCAGCGTGATGTGCACGGCGCCGAGCGTGGTCACGCCGCGCACCGCTTCGTGCGACGGCGACAGCCGCGCCGCCAGATCGAGCACCATGGTCACCGGCACGACCAGCGCGCCGACGACGGGGATGCGGATGCGCAGCGACGACAACAGGTAGGCGCCGCAAATCAGCCACGCGGCGAACGAGAGCGCCTCGCGCGCGTTCACCGCCGGATGCATCCCGTGCATGCACAGCCAGCCGATGTCGAGCGCCTGCGACGCGAACGCGGCGGCGAGCGCGCCGCGGGCCGCGCGCGCCAGGCCGTCGGCGCCGGCCATGAGGTGCGCCAGATAGAGCGCGCACGCGACCGCGTAGAGCGCGAGCGTCGCGGGAAACAGCGGCGGCACGTTACGGCCCGCCCAGCTTCAACAGGCCCGATGCGCTGCCGTCGACGGGGAGGCCGATGAAGCCCTCTTCGCACTCGTAGCCGACGTCGCCGAGGATGACGCTGGCGCCGTAGTGCTCGCCGTTCATCTCCGCGAGCTGCTCATCGGTCTTGACGCGGCCGATGAGCCCGTGCGCGTCGGCGCCTTCGATGACGGAGAGGAAGCGCACCGCGGTGCGCAGCTTGAACGAGCGTCCCAGCGCGGGCAGCGCCATGATGTCGTCTTGCAACGTTACTTTGCCCTCCGCGGCCCAGCGATCCATCTGGTCGGCGGAGATGAACAGGCGCGCCATGCGCGGAATTATAACAGCGTCGGGCGCTTGCGACCAATCGCGGCGAAGGCGAAGAGGCCGAGGATGCCGACGGCGGACAGCGTCAGGCCGACGGCGGCCGGGCGCGAACGGAAGGTGAACTCGACGGTGTGCCGGCCCGCGGGCAGCGCCACGCCGCGGAGCGCGTAGTCGGCGCGGAGGAGCGGCGCGGGCTTGCCGTCGACGGTGACGCGCCAGCCCGGATACCACGCGTCCGAGAGCACGAGCACGCCCGGCGACGGCGAGTCGGCGCGCACGACCACGCGCTTGCGCTCGAGCGTCACGATCTCGGCGGGCTCCATGGTCGCGCCCGGCGACGCCTCTGGCGCGGGCGACGGCGCGGCGTCGAGGATGACGTCGCTGCGCGGATCGAGGCGCAGCAGCGCGCGCGCCTGCGCCGCGTCGTCGGCCAGGACCGTCGCCCGATGCACGACGTACGCGCGTGGCAGCACGTGCGGATTTTCCCAGACGCCGAGCTGCGGATCCCAGGTCGGCTCGTGCACGGCGTGCGGCTTGTCGCCCGGGCGCGGATGGAAGCGCTCGATCCAGTGCGGCGCCGGCGCGCTCATGCCGATGTACCAGCGCACGTTCAAGAGATCGACGAGCGGCGTGTCGAAGCGCTTGATGTCGCCGGCGGCGAGATCCTGCTTGAGCTTGGCGTACGGGTACGGCTGGCCGTTGTCGATGGTGTAGAGGAGGTTCGTGTAGCGCCAGATGGTGAACGACTCGTAGCCGCCCGCGCCCTCGATGTCGTAGGTCATGCCGAGGTTGTGCAGGCGGAACGGGCCGCGCCAGTCGGGGATGAACCGTTCCGTCGGATGCTGCGCGAGCAGCCAATCGACGGCGGCGAAGCGCTCGGTGCCGGTGGCCCAATCGCCCGGCTTCGGCTGCACCAGCGCGCGGCTCGCCGACAGCAGATCGACGAGCGAGACCAGCGCCAGCGCGAACGCGATCGTCGGCGCGGGCACGATGCCGCCGAGGAGCAAAGAGACCAGCGCGCCGCCGGCGCCGGCGACGAGCGCGAAGTGGGCGAACGCGTGGCGCGCCGCGACGATCGGCGCCGCCGCGTGCGTCGCGCGCGTGAGGATCACGGCGGCGGCGACACCAGCGACGGCGAACGCCAGCGCAGCGACGAGGCCGGCGGTCTTTTTCATATTGGCGCGCGCCGCGCGCGTCGACAGCCAAGCGATCCCTTCGGCGGCGAGGATCGGCAGCGCGAACAGATCCATCACCAGCGCGCGCGTCGGACAGCGCAGCGCGCCGTAGAGCGGCACGTAGTGAAAGAAGAACCGATGCACGGGCGTGCCGTCGCCGAACGCGAGCAGGATCCCGAGCAGCGCCACGCCGCCGAGCGCCCATAATTCAGCACGCCGTCGCGCCAGGCCGAACGGCGCCAACAGCACCGTCAGCGCGCCGGCGTACCAGCCCGCCATTTCCCAGTGGTTGAACGCGCCGTACCACTGCCCACGCTCGGCGCCGCCGAAGAGGCCGGGCGCGATGAGCACGCCGAGGTAGCTCGCGTTCGGCCACGCATACGACGACGCGAACGCGTAGTCGACGCCGAGCGAGCGCGGCGAATACGGAAGATGCGCCACCGTCGGCACGATCTGCGCCGCGGCGATGAGCCCACCGACGGCGGCGGCGGCCACGAGCCAGGCGCCGACGCGCGGCCGCGCCACCCGATCGATCGCCCACAATCGCGGCACCACGTAGGCGCCGACGGCGATGACGACGAACGGCGCCAGCGGCAACGCTCCGCACACCAGCGCCATTCCCGTCGCTGCGGCGGCGAGGATGAGCCAGCGCGCGCGCCGCTCGGCGAGGAATCCTTCGACGCCGACGAGGATCAGCGGCAGCCACGTCATCATCTCCGCGAAGATGATGTGGCGGATGCGCTCGACCATGAACGAGCCGAACGCCAGCGACGCCGCCGCGAACAGCGCCGCGCCCCAATCGAGCTTGCGCCGCCGCATCAGCCACAGCATCGCCAGCCCGGCGCCGAGCGCGTGCAGCGCGATGGTGACGCCGAGGCCTCGCACCGCGCCGAACGCGACATATATTGAGCTGAGCGGGTAATAGAGCCCGTAATAAGGATCGACCGCGAGCGGCCAGCCCGCCCACGACCCACGCTCCCACGTCGGCAATTCGCCGTGGCGGAGCGCGCGCAAGATGGCGACGTGCGACGGGTAGTAGCCGTCGGCGGCGTCCTCGTTGTGGTAGACCATCCCACCCAAGAGGACCTCGCGGTGCAGCACGAAAACGCCGACGACGAGCACGAGCACGCACGCCAGGCGCGACGTTTTCATGAGCCCGGGCATCGTAGCATGTGGTAAGGAGAATCCATGGCAAGCGACAAGATTGCGAACGTGACCGACGCCAGCTTCGAGACCGACGTGCTGAAGTCGTCGCAGCCGGTGCTGATCGATTTCTGGGCCACCTGGTGCGGGCCGTGCCGCGCGATCGCGCCGGTGGTCGAGCAGCTCGCGGGCGAGTACGCGGGCAAGGTCAAGGTCGTCAAGGTCAACATCGACGAGAATCCGAAGACGCCGACGCAGTATGACGTGCGCTCGATCCCGACGCTGCTCATGTTCAAGGACGGCAAGGTGGTCGGTCAGATCGTGGGCGCGGTGCCGAAGCCGAAGATCGAAGAGCTGGTCAAGAAGGCGCTGTAACCGCCGGCGGCCGCTCGGCCGTCGCGCTCACTTGTCGAGCTTCTGCGTCACCAACATCCAGACCGCGCCGAAGCCGTCCTTCCAGTTGATCTTCTTGCCCTCGTCGTGCGTGCGCGGCGAATAGCCGATCGGCAGCTCCTTGATGCGAAAGCCGCGCTTGAGCAGCTGCGCCGTGAGCTCGGGCTCGATCTCGAAGCGCGCGGCCTTGAGCTTGAGCTGCGGAATCACGTCGGCGCGAAACACCTTGTAGCAGGTCTCGATGTCGGTGAGCCCGCCGCCGTAGAGCGAGTTGGTCAGTGCCGCCAGCGCCTTGTTCGCGAGCCAGAAGGTGAGCTTGCCCTGACGCCCCTTGCCGGCGAAGCGCGAGCCGTAGACGACGTCGGCGCTGCCGTCGACGATCGGCACGATCAGCGTCTTGTACTCGGCGGGATCGAGCTCTAGATCGGCGTCCTGGATGGTGATGATGTCGCCCGAGGCGAACGAGAATCCGATGCGCACCGACGAGCCCTTACCGAGGTTCACCGGCGAGTGATGCACGCGCACGCCGGCCATCTTCTCGAACGGCGCGAGCGCGGCGCGCGTGCCGTCGGAGGATCCGTCGTTGACGACGATGATCTCTTTTTCGACGTCGCGGCCGAGATCGAGGCCGCGCACTTTTTCGATGATCGCGCCGACGGTGGCGGCTTCGTTGAAGACCGGGATGATGATCGAGAGTTTCATAAACCGCGGCACTGTAGCACGGCATGAACCTTGCTCAAGATCGCGGCCATGAAATCGCGCGCGCGTGATCTCGAAGAGTTGACGCGGCAGCTGGTCTCCGAAAACCGGAGGGTCGGCATTCTCGCGCCCGCGATGCGAATTCAGCGCGTGGCGTTGATCTTGGCGCGTCACGGATTCGGCGAAATTCTCGAGCGGCGCAAGCCGTCGCCTGCGGGAATGGGACCGCGGCTGGCGCGGCTGTTCGCCGATCTGGGGCCGACGTACATCAAGCTCGGGCAGCTCTTGGCGACGCGCGAGGATCTGTTTCCGCCGGAGGTGACGCGCGCGCTCGCGGGATTGCACTCGGGCGTGCCGCCGATGAAGCCGCGCGTGGTCGAGCGCCTCATGCGGCGCGCGCTCGGCGAGGACTTCGAGCGCGCGTTCGCGTCAATCGATCCGGCGCCGCTGGCGGCGGCGTCGATCGGGCAGGTGCATCGCGCGGTGTTGCGCTCGCCCAGCGACGGAATCGACCACGTCGTCGTCAAGATCCAGCGGCCGGGGCTGCGCCGCATCGTCACCGCCGATCTGGCGCTGATGCGCGCGTTCGCCGGTTGGCTCGGGCGCGCGATCCCCGAGATCGCGGCGCTCGATCCGATCGCGCTCCTCGACGCGTTCGAGCGCTCGATCGACGGCGAGCTCGACTTCACGCGCGAAGCGGCGAACGCGACGCGGCTGGCCGCGCTGCTCGACGGCGCGCCCGAGGTGCGCGTGCCGCGCGTGGTGACGACGCTGGTGCGGCCGACGCTCCTCGTGATGGAGGAGGTGCACGGGCGGAAGCTCGGCGATCTGGCCGAGCCCCAGCAGAAGGCGGCGCGCTCGGCGCTGTTGCGCGCGTTCACCCGGCAGATCCTCGATCACGGCGTCTTCCACGCCGATCCGCACCCGGGCAACGTGCTCGTCGAGTCGGACGGGCGCCTCGTGCTCATCGATCTCGGCGCCGTCGAGCGTGTCGACGAGGAATTGCGCGCCGATCTCGGGCGGCTGGTGCGCGCGCTCGCGCTCGGGCAGAAGCGCGCGCTCGCCGACGCGGTGTTGGCGCTGTCGCCCGATGGCGCCAGCGTGTCGATCGATCGCGCGCGCCTCGAGACCGAGCTCGGGCAGCTCGTCGCCGACGCCGGCGGCAGGGGCGACGGCGCGCGCGTGCTCGGGCAGATGGTCGCGCTCGGGCGCACGCACAAGCTACGCCTGTCGCCGTCGCTGCTCGCGCTGGTGCGCGCGCTGGCGCTCCTCGACGGCGTGTTACGCGGGCTCGATCCGGCGCGCGATCTGGTCGCCGACTTGCGGCGCGAGTACCTCTTGTCGTTCGGGCGGCGCATCGGCCGCTGGTGGCGGCGCGCGCTCGGATCGTTCCGCGCGCTGGCGCGGCTGTGGCCGGCGTCGGACGCGCTCACCGTGCTGCGCAGCCGCCGGCTGTAGCTATTTTGCGTGCGAATAGGACGCGAGCGTGGCGTCGAGCTCGGCGCCGACGAGGATCGCCCACGCCGCCAGGTAGAGCCACAGCATGAGCGTGATGCCGGCGCCGAGGCTGCCGTAGGTGATGTTGAAGCTGGCCACGTGCGACGCGAAGATCTGAAATCCCACCGACGCCACGATCAGCATCGCCAGCGCCAACAGGCTCCCCGGCGTGATCAGACGAAAGCGGCGGCGCACGTTCGGCCCGTAGTGATAGATGAGCGCGAGCCCGACGAGGAGCGCCGCGCACACGACGAGCCAACGCAGAAGGCGCAGGTGCAGCGCGCGCCCGAAGACGATGATGCCGAACGCGGCGATGATGAGCAGCACGAAGCACATCGCGATCAGCATCGCCACCGCGCGGCGCTTCCAGAACGGGCGCCGCTCATCGACGTCCCAGGCGACGTTGAGCTGATGCATGAGCGCGTGAATGCCGCCCGACGTCGACCAGATGGTGAGGACGGCGCCGAACGACAACAGGCCGCCGCGCTTGTGCGACAAGACGTTGTCGACGAACGTCGAGAGCAGCGCGCCGGCGTCGTCGGGCAGCGTGGTGCGCGCGACGTGCAAGACCGCGCGCTCGAGATGCGGAATCGGCAGGTACGCCAGCAGCGTGAGCAGAAAGAGCGCGGCGGGAAAGAGCGCGAGCATCCAATAGAACGCGAGCGCGGCGGCGCCCTGCCCGAGGTGGTCCTCGCGGATCTCGCGTCGGAAGTCACGCGCGAGGGTGCGCCACGACAGCGCCATCAGCGGCGCTTCTCGAACACGAGGAGCTCGCCGAAGAGATCGTGCTCGCGCGTGCCGGCCAGCGTCATGCCGATCTTCTCGATCACGCGCAAGGAAGCGCGGTGCCACGGATAGGTGGTCGCGGTGACGGCCACGCACTCGGGCTGCTCGAGCGCCCAGGCGACGCAGGCGCGCGTGGCCTCGGTGGCGAAGCCGCGCCCTTGCGACTCGAGCTCGACGCCGTAGCCGACCTCGGCGACGCCGTCGTCGTGGGGTCGGCCGTGGAAGATGACGCTGCCGACGATGCGCGGCTCGCGCTCGTTGAGCGCGGCGATCATGAGGCGGTCGCCCCACAAGCGGCGGTTGGGATCGGCGCGGATGAGCTCGAGGTCGGCGGAGAAGGCGCGCTCGACCAGCGCCTTGCCCGGCCAGGCCTCGGGCAGGCGCGCGCCGGCGAGCGCCTCGGCGCGGTCGCGGTCGTTGGCGAAGACGGCCTCGACCATCGGCAGCGTGATCGGCACGAGGACGAGCCGCTCGGTCTCGATCCGCACGCCTCCGAGCATACGACAGGCGCGCGTCGCTTGCACCGCGCGCTTCGCATATGATGCCGCGCATGCGAATCCTGACGCTTGCGATCGTGCTACTGCCCGTCGTCGCCTGGGCGCAGCCGCAGAAGCTGCCGGTGCGCGACATGAACGACCTGAACTGGATGGAGTTCAAGCGCATCGTGCCGGCGCGCGTCGACACGGTGCTCGTCACCATCGGCACGATGGAGGCGCACGGCGTCATCAACAACGGCGCCGACGACACCGCGCCCATCGCCATCGCGCACGCGCTCGCCGACGAAGTCAACGCGCTGATCGCGCCGAACATCCCCTACGGCGTCACCGGCGATCTCGCGCCCTACCCGGGCGCGTTGCACGTTCCGGAAGATGTATTCCGTAATTACGTGCACGCGGTGCTCGACGGCATGACCAAGAACGGGTTTCGCCGCATCGTGGTGCTCAATGGCCACGGCGGGCCGCAGACGGCGGTGCTGCAGTCGCTCTTGCGCGAGGTGGCGTTCGAGCACGGCATCCAGACGCTGCTCATCAACTGGTGGTCGCTATGCAGCGACGTGACCAAGGCGGTGTTCGGCGAGGACGGCGGGCACGCGGGGAACAACGAGACCGCGTTCATCCAGGCGATCAATCCGAAGCTGGTGCACAAGGAGCTGTACTCGGGCAAGGACATGGCGACGCCGCGGCCGGAGCCGGGCGCGTGGGCGGCGACGCCGTTCCCGTCGTCGATCATGTTGTACGAGCCGGGGCAGGGGTATCCGAAGGACTTCGACCAGAAGAAAGCGGACGAGTATTACAAGAAGGTCGTCGCGAAAGTGGGCGCGCTCATCAAGGACACGATCAAAAAGTGGAACATGGCCGGGATGCACTGACGCTGAGGCACGTGGTACGGCGGCGTGGGTCGTGCCGTCGCGGGGCGCTAAGGCGCCTGGTACGGCTGCGCGGGTCCTGCCGTCGCGGGGCCCGTCCCGCCCTGCGATGCTCGGGCAGGCATTGCACCGATTGGAAAGATCGTGCCTTCTCGTGCGTTGCCGTTTCTTGTGTGCCAGGGCCGCGCTCGAGGGATCACAGAGGGCGGCCGCAGCGCGACTTCACGCTGCCCGACGACGGCGGCGCCGTGTTCGACTAGCGGCGCGGGCGCTCTTCGATTTCGGGGGTGCCTTCGAGGACGATGGGGACGATGCGCTCGATGCGGCGTGGCGCGGCGCCGACGTGCGCGCGCGCGACCTCGCCGGCCCATAGCGTGCGCGTGCCGAAGGCGTTTCGCACCTCGACCTCGCCGCGGGCGACGCGTACCTCGGTGACCTCGTCGGTGACGTCGACGTCGAACTCGGTGCCGTGCACGACCGCGTCGGCCGCCGCCGTCGCCACCGTCCACGGATGTTCCTTGTCGGGCTTGACCACGAAGCGCACGCGCCCGGCCACGATGCGCGGCAGGCCGTCGTCCTCGATGCGCACTTCGCTACGCTCGCCGACGAACGCGGTCGCGCGATCGCCGAGCTGCAACAGGCGATGCTCGCCCGCGGCCGTGCGCACGTCGCGCTCGACCAGTGGCGCGGTCGGCGGCGGCGGCTCGCGATGGCGCCGCGACGACCCGAGCAGGATCGCCGCCGCCGCCATCGTCGCCAGCGCCGCCGCGCCGATGATTCGCGCGCGCCGACGACGCCTTCCGCTGTCGAGCGCAGCCACCACCGCGTCGCCGACGCGCCGCCGCGACGCCGCCGGCAGCGTCGGATCGGTCAGCGCCGCCGTCGCCGCGCGCAGCCGCACCAGGCGATCGAACGTGGCCCGCGCCGCCGCCGATCGCGCCAGCAGCGCCTCGGCCTCGGCGCGCGCCGGGCCCTCGAGCTCGCCGGCCTCGAGCGCCGACAACATCGCTTCGGCTTCAGGATCCAGCTTTTCGTCCACGTGCACCCTCTCGTTCGCGGTCGAGCAGATCGCCGAGCGCCGCCTGCAACGCCGCGCGCGCGCGATGCAGCCGCGAGCGCACCGTGCCCACGTCGACGCCGACGGCGGCGGCGATCTCGTCATACGATAGTTGGCTGAGCTCGCGCAGCACGAACGCTTCGCGCTGCTCGGGGTTGAGCGCGCCGATCGCCGCTTCCAGCCGCCGCCGCAGCGCCGGCAACTCGACGGCGGCGGGCGCCACTTCCGGCTCGCGCGCGTACGTCCTCGGCGGCGGCGGCCGTCTCGGCGTCAGCGCCGCGCGCCGCGCGATGCTCAGGATCCAGGTCGACAGCGCCGCCGGCCCGTCGACGCGAAACGACGGCAGCGAGCGCGCCACGCGCACGAACGTATCCTGCAGCGCGTCCTCGGCGGCGGCGTCGTCGCCGAGCATGCGCCGCACGAACGCGTAGACGACGTCGGCGTAGCGCTCGTAGAGGGCGCCGAACGCGGCGCGGTCGCCCATCTGCGCCCGCGCCAGCGTCTCGCCGTCGAGCTCGGCGAGCTTCACTTGCCCTTCTTCTTCAGCTCCGCGTCGAGCTGCCCCACCTCTTGCTGCACGATCGCGTCCTTCATGGCCGGGCTCTTCTTCACCCGATCGACCAGCGTGCGCAGCTCGCCGTAGCGCTTGAGCCGCGCCAGGCAGTCCATCTCGAGGTTCGCCGAGTAGGTGGCCAGCTCGTTGTCCGGATAGGCGACGAAGACGCGATCGAAGAGCGGCGCCGCCTCGGCGAAATGCTGGTAGGCGTACCAGATGCGCGCGCGCCGATATTCCATCGCCGGCCGCTCCGGGCTCGCCGGCACCAGCTCGAGATAGCGATCGAACGCCGTCAGCAGCCGCTGCCGATCGGCGGGAATCGCGCACGGCTTCCCCTCGGGACAGGGCGGCGTCGGCGTCGCGTCCTCGGGCCCGCTGATCGCGTTCTTCGTCGAGATGACGTAGGCGTACGCCGCTTCACTGGCGAACTTGCCCTTCGGCTCGACGGTGATGGCGCGCTGGTACATCTGCGCTGCTCGCTCCCAACGCTGCAGCTTGAACAGGAGCTCGCCGTAATAGAAGGCCATGACGGCTTCTTTGTCGTCGGGCTTGGCGAAGTACCGCTCGTAGAGCCCGGCAGCCTCTTCGTACTTTTTGAGATCGTGGGTCTGCTGCGCCTGCTTGTGTTTGACCGTCGCGAGTTGGGCGAGCTCGTCCGGTGTGCGGTCCTCGGCGCGCGCGATGAAACAAAAGCCGACGAGCAGCAGGAAGATGGCGGTTCGCATCTCAGCCTCCTACCCGCTTACTCCGCGCGGCGCGCGAAAAAGTTCCGCGCTCAGTACGAATATCGGCGAATCGACACGTTCATGATGAGGCCGAGGCACACCATCACCGTCAAGAGCGACGAGCCGCCGTAGCTGATGAGCGGCAGCGTCACGCCGACGACCGGCAGGATGCCCGCGACCATTCCGATGTTGAAGAAGACGTGCCAGAACAAGAGCGCCGCGCAGCCGACGCACAAGGTCTCGGCGAAACGATCGCGCGCCTCCGCCGCCAGATTGAGCGCCCACAGGATCAAGAACAGATAGCAGCCGATCAAGATCGCGCAGCCGACGAAACCCCATTCTTCGGCGAACACCGCGAATGGGAAATCGGTCCAGTGCTCGGGCAGAAACTGCAGCTGATTCTGCGTCCCGTGCAGCCAGCCCTTGCCGGTCCAGCGGCCGCTGCCGACGGCAAAGATGGCCTGGCGCGCGTGCCAGCCTGCGCCCGAGGGATCGAGCGACGGATCGATGAACGTCAATAATCGTTTCTTTTGATATCCGTGCAGCTTGAATAAGAAGAACGCGGTGCCGACCAGAACCTCGGCGCCCAGCGTCAACAATTTCACGTGCAGCTGCAGCGACACGACCATCAAGATCGTCGTCGCGATCAGATACAAGATGAGCGCGGTGCCGAGATCCGGCTGCTTCATGATGAGCAGCATCGGCAGGCCCATCAGCGCCAGCGCCGAGAACAGGTAGCGCCACGGCCGCAGCGCCAGATCCATCGGATCGCCGGCGAACAATTTCGCCAGCCCCATGATCACCGCGATCTTCGCCAGCTCCGACGGCTGAATCCCGAAGGGCCCGAAGCCGAGCCAGCGCGACGAGCCCTTCACGGTCTTGCCGCCGATGAGGACCGCAATCAAGAGCACGATGCCGACGCCGTAGATCGCGTATGCGAGCCGCTCGAATAATCGATAATCGCTCGCCGCGGTGACCATGAACAAGACGCCACCGATGGCAAACCAAACCAGCTGATTCTGATAGAGCCCCTTCGGCGCCACGCGCGTGGCCGAATAGAGGTTCACCAGCCCGATCGCGACGATGGCGAGGATCGCGCCGAATAACGGCCAATCGAATTTCGTACGCAGCTTTCGAAATGCAGTTACGGCCATTAGTTGGCCGCCGCGGTCGCGGTCTCAGCCTCGTCCGGGGCGCGCTTCTTCTTCGGCCGCTCGTAGTGCGGCTTGTGGAAGTAGGCTTCGTAGATCTCCATCGCCGTCGGTGTCGACGCTGTCGCGCCGAAGCCGCCGTGCTCGATGAGCACGACCACCGCGATCTCCGGCTTCTGATAGGGCGCGAAGCTGGCGAACCACGAGTGGCTGTTGGCCTCGTCGCCCTCGGCGCCTTCCTTGTGGAACTTGCCGGTCTGCGCGGTGCCGGTCTTGCCCGCGACCTCGAGACCGGGCACGCGCGCCTTCCAGCTCGTGCCCTCGTGCGGTGGCGGATGATTGACCGCGTCCCACAGCGCGGCGCGGACCTTTTGCAGCGTATCGGCCGACGCGGCGATCTGTCGCCGCAGCCGCGGCGCAAACTCCTGCAGCGTCTTGCCCTCGGGCGATTGCACGCGCTCGACGATCTGCGGCACCCACAGCTTGCCGCCGTTGGCGATCGCCGCGTAGGCCATCGCCTCCTGCAACACCGTCGCCTTGACGTCGCCCTGCCCGATCGCCGTGTTGAGCAGCATGCCCTTCTGGAAGCCGCCGGGCACGCGCTTGTAATAGTCCATCGTCGGCACCAGCCCGGGCACCTCGCTGTTGAGCCCGAGCCCGGTTGGCTCGCCGAAGCCGAGATCCTGCGCCACGCGCGAGATGCGATCGAGCCCGAGCGTCTGGCCGAGCTCGAAGTAGTAGACGTTGCACGACTCGGCGAGCGCGAAGTGCAGGTTGACGGCGAGGTGCGCCTTGTCGCAGCGGAAGTAGCGCTTGCCGAAGCGCAGCCCGCCGTGACAGGTGACGATGGCCTCGGGATCGACGAGATGATCCTCGAGCGCGGCGATGGTCGGCACGACCTTGAACGTCGAGCCGGGGAAATAATTTTCGCGCAACGTCTTGTCCATCATCGGACGCAGCGGATCGTCGTTGAGCGCGGCCGCCTCGGTGCGCGACAGCCGGCCGGTGAGCACGTTGGGATCGGGCTCGGGCCACGACGCCAGCGCCAGCACGCGGCCGGTGTCGACCTCGACGACGGCGGCGGCGCCCGACTTGTGCTTGGCCAGCGCCGCTTCGGTCGCCTTCTGCAGATCGAGATCGATCGACGTGACCAGATCGTTGCCCGGCTCCGGCTCGGTGCGCTGCGGCCCGCCGACGAGCGACTCCAGCTCGACGGAGTCTTTGCGCTGCCCCTTGGCGTCGACGATGATGCGCTCGACGCCGTCCTTGCCGCGCAGGAACGACTCCCACTGCCGCTCGAGGCCGGCGCGTCCGACGTAATCGCCGAGGTGATAATTGAGCGTGTCGGCGCGCTGCCGCTTGTCGGCCAATTCCTCGGGCGTGATCTGGTTCATGTAGCCGAGAAGGTGCGCCGCGAGCGAGCCGTGCGGATAATTGCGGTGCGCCACCGCCTGCACGGCCACGCCCGGTAAATCATTCTTTTCCGATTCCAATAATGCCATTTCGTCGCGCGTAATATCCTCGAACGCGAGCAGCTGGCGAAAGCGATCGAGCCCCTTCTTCGACGAGACCTTGACCTCGAGCGCGGTCGCTTGATCGTCGGACAGCGCCAGATACTTCTTCAGCTTCGTGAAGGCGTCGGTATTGAAGAAGCGCGGGGTGATATAGACGTTGTACGCGGGGCGATTGTCGACGAGCACCTTGCCGTTGCGATCGCGGATCTGCCCGCGCGTCGCCGGCAGCTCGAGCTCCTTGACGAAGTTGTCGGCGCTCTTGCGCATGTAGTAGTCGCCCGACATCACCTGCAGCTGATACAGCCGCCCGACGAGCACGAGGAAGCAGACGGCGACGGCGACCTGCGCCCAGGCGAAGCGGCGCGGCGGAGCGTGCGTGCCTTTGGCGCGCGGCGTGAGGCGCGATTTCTCCATCGGCTACGACATCCTCAAGCGGGCCGGATCGGGCGCCAGGCGCCGATCG
>DASXOU010000977.1:0-5050 GCA_036494045.1 Polyangia bacterium
CGCGACTTCGTCACCCGCAGCCAGTGCACGCGATAGACGACCGCCGAGCGCGCGTCGCGGCGTAACGTCCAGGGCAGCTCGGCCTCGTCGTCGATGGTGTAGCGCGCCTCGAGCGCGTCGCCCTCGACGAGCCGGCGGCGCAGCGCGGCGGCCGGATCGGCGCCGCCGAAACGATGCTCGTCGGCGACGATGCCCGCCTGCCACGCGTAGGGCGAGGCGAGGATGAGCTCGCCGCCGGGCGCGCACAGCCCGTCGGCGACGGCGATGATCTGCGGCGGCGACGGCACTGCGTCGAGCAGGTTGACCGCGACCACGCGATCGAAGCTGCCGGGCACGAGCGGCGGATCCATCGCGTCGGCGCACACGAGCGCGATCGGCGCCGCCGGCGTGACGCCCGCGATGCGCGCCGGCGTATAGTGCCGCCCGACGATGCGCCGCCCGTAGTCGAGCGCTTCCCCGTCGAGGATTCGGCGCGCGCGCCGCAACGCCGCCGGCTGCGCGTCGACGCCGACGATCTCCTGCGCGCCGCGCGCGAGCTCGAAGAGCCCGCGGCCGACGCTGCAACCGAGCTCGACCGCACGCGCCACCGGCATCGACGCGCGTTCGGCGAGGCGCGCCGCGATCGCCGCCATGCCGAACCCATCGCCCACGTCATCCGGCGGCGGCGTCGCGCGATCGCCCCAATGCGCGTCGAGATAGATCGACAGGTGCTCGGCCAGCGTCTCCGGCTCGCCGTCGACCAGCTCTTGCCCCCAGCGCTCGAGGTGCGCCGCCGGATCGACGACGACGACGGGCAATCCGTCGACGATCGGATAGCGCCGCCGGCATGCTTCGTTGTCGCAGACGAGCTCGTCGCCGGCGCGCGACAGCGTGTGCAGCTCGCGCCCGCGCTCTGTGCGCGCGCGACAGGCGAGGCAGACGAGCGGCGCGTCGCGCACTACTTGCCGCGAAACAGCCCGAACGCCGACGTATAGCCGTGCAAGAACGTCTGCCCGCCGACGGGCCCGATCTCGCCGTTGCAAAAGAACCCGCCGAGCGGCACCGCGCCGACGCGCGCACGGAAGAGATCGGTGTCGTGATCGGCGCGCCCGAACAAATTCTGCCCGCGCCCCATGCACGAGAACAAGAGCGCGCCGGCCGGCTTGGGCCCGCGAAAGCGCTCGAGCCGCTCCGACAGATCCTGCTCGGCGGTCTTGGCGTCGCGCAGCAGGAACTGGATCACCTGCCACTGCCGAACGTTGGCCGCGACGGCGAGCGCGCCCGAATTGGGATCGACGCCGACGATGTTGCGCACGAGAAAGTCGCCGCGGAACTCGATGCGCCCCTCTTCCATCTCGAGCCCGACGAACAGCGAGTGGCGAAAGAGCTCCTTGTCGCGCTTGTCGAGCCCGTCGTAGATCGCGCGCATCACCGCCACCGGCGACTTGCCGCCGAGCTCGCGCACCACGTGGCCGTCGGCGCGCGTCACCGGCATCGGATCGCCGATCGGCCGGCAGCCCTGCGCGACGATGGTGTCGACGGCGATGTCGCCGCTCATGGCGACGCCGACGGCGCCGACGCGCTGCATGCGCTCGCCCGACCAGAGCGCGTTCTGTCCGGGGCCACGGCCGCCCGACGCCAGCCCGCCGACCTTGCGTCCGCTCGGATAGGCCGCGTCGAGCCCGGCGACCAGCGCATCGCCGTCGAAGGTGTACGGATCGCAGATGACCAGGAACTGCGGGTCATCCTCGACGGCGACGCCGACCTGCGCGACGGTTTCGGCGGCGGGCGCATCACCGCCCGGCGCGTCGCCGAACGCGAGCGCGCGCAGCGTCACGCCCGGCAGCGACGCCGCCGTCAGCGACAGCGCCGGCCGCTCTTCGACCTCGTGCCCGGCGCCGATCACGCCGGCCGCCGAGCAGCCGAACAAGAGCGCGCGCGGAAAGGCCGCCGCGATCTGCGCCGGCAGCGCCGCATACGCGTCGGCGTGATGAGGCGACGCGAACGCGACCACCAGGTCGGGCGCGACGCCGCCGAGCTGGCGCTCGAGCTCCGCGGTCGTCGCCGACATCGCGGTGGCGCTGTCTTGCGCTTCGGAGAGTGCCGACGCCCACTTCATAGGCCGCCTCGCTTGCGCATCCTCTCATCTTACGCCGAGCGCACCGATTCGCCAGCCGTCAGCGGCGCTCGACGGTGACCGCGGTGCCGTAGGCGAGGACCTCGGTGGCGCCCTGCATGAACTCGGTGGCGTCGTAGCGCATGCCGATGATCGCGTTGGCGCCGATTTCGCGCGCGTGCGCCAGCATGTACTTGTAAGCGTCGTGGCGCGCCAGCTCGCACACCTCGATGTACTCCTTGATGTTGCCGCCGGCGAGCTGCTTGAACGCGCCGAGGAAGGCCTTGCCGATGCTCGGCGAGCGCACGACGATGCCGCGCACCACGCCGAGGTAGCGTTCGATGCGGTGCCCTTCGACCTCGTTGCCGGTGGTGACGAGGATCTCCTCGTTTACCTCGGCGCCGACGCGGTACGGATTTCCTGCGGCTTCGGCCATGACGACCTCCCGCCGCGACGATACGCGGGCCGCGCGCCCGAGGCGAGCGCGATCGTCTTCCACGCCACACGCTCGAACGCGCTCTTGCCCACGAGCGACTCGCTCGCGCACCAGCCGAGAAAGTCGCGCCCGTGCTCGGCGAACGCGCGCGCCTCGAGCGCGCGGAAGTCGGCGAGCGTGCGCGCCAGCGTCGCCTCGTCGGGCGCGTAGCGTCGCGCGATGGCGCGCGCGTATTTGACGTGGCGCTCCTCGTCGGCGGTGATCTCGCGGACGATGCGCGCGCTCTTTGGATCGTACGGCTCGAGAGCGCGCGCGATCGTGGGGAACTGCTCGACGCCGCGCTCCTCGACGATCTGCAAGAGCGCGTAGACCTTCATGAGCCCGAGCGCGCTGCCGTCGGCGAGAAAGCCGCGCCGAAAATCGCCGCCGGTCAGCCGATCCAATCGGTCGATGTAGCGCAGCTCCGACGGCAGCGGCTTCTCCGCCACGCCCACGCGCGCCACGCACTCGCGCAGGAGGCGCGCATGTCGCGCCTCGTCCTCGCGGTGCAGCCGGACCATCTTCTGCACCTCGGGCGCATCGGCGCGCGCCACCAGCTCGTCGAACGCGCCTTCGTCGCTCTCCTCGGCGTCGGCCATGAACGACAGCAAGAACGCGCGTCCGCGCTCGCCCGCCACCAGCCGCGACAGAAACATTGGCTTCAGCATGACGACCTCCCGGTTCGTTTTCCGACGACTACTTACAACCTTGTAACTGACAATCTTGTTCGTAATGCTTGCTGACAATTGTGTCAATATGGATTTCGATGCGAACGCGCCAGCGACGGAGCGCCGCCGACGCGCGGCTCCAGATCCTCGACGCCGCCGAGCGCCGGCTGCAAAAGGGCGGCCCGGCGGCGCTACGCCTGCAGGATCTGGCGCGCGACCTCGGCGTGTCGCACCCGGCGATCCTGCATCACTTCGGCAGCCGCGACGCCCTCATCAACGCGGTGGTCGATCGCGCCATGCGCCGCCTCGAGAGCTCGCTCCTCGAGTCGTTCCGCGCCGCCAACGACGGCGCGCCCGATCCGGCGACGATGCTCGACCGCGTCTTCGCCATGCTCGTCGACGAGGGCCAGGCGCGCCTGATGGCGTGGCTCTTGCTGTCGGGCCAACAGGCGATGGATCTGCCCGCCGCGCGCGCGCGCTGGCGCGCCCTCACCGACGCCGCGCACGTCCTCCGCCCGCGCCGCCCCGGCCAGGCGCCGTCGCCGGCGGCGCGCGAGGACACGCTCTTCACGGTGATGCTCGCCGCCTTCGCCACCTTCGCGCAAGCGATCGCCGGCGACACCGTCTTCGCCATGGCCGGCCTCGAGCGCGACCCGCGGGCCCCGGCGCGCTTCCGCGCCTGGCTCGCGGCGCGCCTCGCCGAGCACCTCATGAAGCCCCCGCCGTCGGACGGCAGGCCAGCACCACGGCGGCGACGGCTCGTACGGTCAGATCGCCGTTGACGTCAGCGACGGTGGAGAGTAAGAAACTGCGAGGTTTTGCTCACCCGGCCCGGGTGGCGGAATGGCAGACGCAGGGGACTCAAAATCCCTCGCCCTTAAAAGCGTGCGGGTTCGACTCCCGCCCCGGGCACTCCTCGCAGACTTCGTGCCTAGCCGCGGCGGCCGCGGTGAGCTTCGAAGCGCTGCTCGTGGTGCTCTTCGCGCCGCTCTTCGTGGCGGATCGCGCGCTCGTCGTGGCGGATGCCGTGCTCCTCGTGCCGAATCGCCTCCTCGCGCCGCTGCTCGCGCCACGGCTCGCCGCGGAAGTGGCGATACTGCCCGCGCGGCAAGCGCATCACCGCCATCGGCACCCCGTGCCGCGGCGCGATCACCCAGCCGCCGCGCCAGCTGCGCGTGCGATACCAGACGCCGCTCGGCCCCGCGTGCCAGTACCAGCCGCCGCTGAAGAAGATCTCCTCGTCGTGGTCACGCACGACCTGGACGCCCGGCGCCACGGTCACGAGCGGCGGTGCCGCCGAGAAGCTGAACGTCGGCGCGGCGACCTCCACGCTCGGCGGCGGCGGCGCGACCACTTCCACGCGCGGCGGCGGCGGCGCGGAGACTTCGACGTGAACCTGCGCGAGCGCAGGCGCGATGCCGATCAGTGAAGCGCAGATGAACGACAGCGTACGCACGGTCGACCTCCTCGGTTGCCCCCGACAAGGAGCAAGCGGCCGGCCAATTTCGGCCCACGCGCGACGCGGACTTCGGCGTGCCCTGTGCCGCTCGACCCTCCGATTTCCGGAGGCCGAGCGCGAAAATGCGCCGCGCGGCGTGCGCTACCGGCGACGATGTGCGAGCTGCTGCGCCAGGTGGGCCGCGCGCGCGCGCGTCCGCGGATTCTTCGCCGCGCGCGCCTCGCGCCGCACGTCCGCCAGCGCCGGCCTGCCGATGCGCGTCCAGATGACCGCGTAGGCGAGGTGGTGCGTCGGCCCATCGAGCGCGCTCACCGTGTCGTGCACCAACGCCCCGTTGTAGCGCAACGAAGGCA
>DASXOU010000978.1:0-3942 GCA_036494045.1 Polyangia bacterium
CGAAAAGAATCAGCAGCGCCTTCGACATCAGAATCGCCCCACCGCGACCAGCCCGCCCGCCGCCGGCGCAGCGAACGGCACCAGCGCCACTCTCGTTTCCGCCGGCTCTTTGCGCAGAAACGCGCGCCACGCGAAGTACCCGGTCACGCCCGCCGCCACCGCCGTCGCGCACCAGAACCCGTCGGCCACGCCCGCGCGCAGCTTGGCATCCGACTCGAACCGGCGCTTGTCGTCGGGCGACGTGGTCGCGTGATAGCTCTTCTCGACGGAGAGCGCGTCCACCGACAGCCCGATCGCCACCGCCGCGAACGCCACCGTGGCGCCGCCGCCGATGATCGTGATCAGCCGATCGCGCTTCTTGCCGCGCAGGAACGTCTCGTGCGCCTGCGCGCGTCGCTCCTCGGGCGTCGGCCCCGTCGGTGGCGGCGGCGCGACCACCGCCGGCGGCGGCGCGACCGGCGGCGGCGGCGGCGCTTCGGCTGCGCGCTCCTCCGCCTTCTTCTTGCGCCGCAGATCGGCCAGCGCCGCCACGCGCTGCTCGGCGCGCGCCTTCAGCTTGGGCTCGGCCGCCGCCGAATCCGCGTACAGCCGATAGGCGTCGTACGCATGGTCGATGTCGCCGAGCTTGTCGTACGCCTTCGCCATATTGTAGAGGAGCGCCGGCACCTGCCGGATCTCGTACGCCTTCTGCAGCAGCTCGACGGCGCGCTTGTAGTCGGCGCCCTTGTACGCGTTGACCGCTTCGTCGGCGAGCCGCTCGACCTCGGCCTCGGGCGTCTCGGCCGTCGCGCGCGCCGCCGGCCCGAGCCCGCAGCACAGCGCCACGACGAACGCGACACGCACGCCGGTCACGGCACCACGTTAGGGCGACCGAGGCTCTCCTGTCAACGCGCGATCCGTCGCCGTCACCAGACGCGGACACGATCGGCAGGCGCCAGATACAGCTTCTGCCCGGGCTTGACGCCGAACGCGTCGTACCACGCATCCAGGTTGCGCACGGTGTCGGCGCGATACTCGGGCGGCGCGTGTCCATCGATGACGAGGCGCTGCCGCGCCGCCGCCTCGCGCATCTTGGAGCGCCAAGACTGCGCGAAGCTGACGAAGAACTGCTGGTCGCCCGTCAGCCCGTCCGCGCGCGCCGCCTCCTTGCCGCCGAGCGACAGCCGATAAGCGTCGTACGCCGCCGCCAGCCCGGCCACGTCCGCGATGTTCTCCGACGACGTCAGCTTGCCGTTGACGTGCATGTCGGGGAACGGCTTGTAGGCGTCGAACTCCGCCGCCAGCTTCGCCGCCGACGCCTTGAAGTGCGCGAAGTCTTCCTTGGTCCACCAATTCTTCACCCGCCCGTCGGCGTCGAAGAGCGCGCCCTCGTCGTCGAAGCTGTGGCTGATCTCGTGCCCGATGATCGCGCCCGCCGAACCGTAGTCCATCACCGCCGGCCGCGCCGGGTTGAAATCGGGCGGCTGCAAGATCGCCGCCGGAAAATTGAGCGCGTTCATCGCCGGCAGGTTGACCGCGTTGACCAGCTGCGGATTCATCACCCACTCGCCGCGATCGACCGGCTGCCCCAGGCGCGCCAGCGCGCGCTTGTAATCGTTCATCTCGGCGCGCTCCAGGTTGCCGAACGCGTCGCCGCGCACCACCTCGAGCCGCGAGTAGTCGCGCCACTTGTCGGGATAGCCGACGCCGACCTTGAGCGCCGCCAGCTTGGCCTTGGCCTTGGCCTTGGTCGCCGGTGCCATCCACTCCAGCTTGTCGATGCGCCGCGCGAACGCCGCCACGATGTTCTTCACCATCGCCTCGGCGCGCGCCTTTTCCGACGGCGGAAAATATTTGGCGACGTAGAGCTTGCCCACCGCCTCGCCGAGCGCCGCGTCGGTGGCGGCGATGGCGCGCTTCCAGCGCGGCCTGAGCTCGGGCGTGCCGCTCAGCGTCTTTCCGTAGAACGCGAAATCCTCGTCGACGATCTTCTTGGGCAAGACGCCGCCCGCGTGCTCGATGGCGTGAAACTGGAGCCACTCCTTCCACGTCGCGAGCGGCACCGCGCCCACCAGCTTGGCGATTCCGACGAACGCGCGCGGCTGCCAGACCACGAACGTCTGCTGCTTTCCCAGCCCGGCGGCGGCGAAGAACGCGTTCCAGTCGAGCCCCGGCGCCTTGGCCGCAAAGTCGCCGCGCGACCAATGATTGTTTCCCTTCTCCACGTCCTCGGTCTCGACGCGCGGCGCGTGCGCCTCGGCGATGCGCCGCTCGAGCTCGACGATGCGCGCCGCCTTCGCCGCCGGCTCGCCGATGCCGAACGCGGTCAGGATGGCGGCGACGTGCGCCTGGTACTTTTGCCGGATCTCGGCCATGCGCGGCGACGGATCGAGGTAATAGTCGCGATCGGGCAGCTCGAGCCCGCCCTGCAAGAGGAACGGCGAATACTTCGAGGGATCGTCGAGGTCCTGCGCCACCCACAGGCCGAACAAGTTGTCGGTGTCGTAGCGTGAGTTGTTGAGGACGTCGACGTCGGCGCGCAAGCTCTCGCCGAACGCGCGCCCGAGGCCGGCGGCGTCGCCGATGGCGGCGATCCGCGCCAGCGCCGGCGAAAGCGGCGCCAGCCCCTTGTCCTCGATCGTTTTCTCGTCGAGGAACGTGGCGTAATAGTCGCCGACCTTGCGCGCCTCCGAGCCGGCCGGCGCGTGCCCCTTGGCGACGCCGGTGATGAGCTCGACGGTGCGCTTGGCGGTGCGCTCGGCGACGATCGCGCCGGTGCCCCAGCCCGAGCGATCGGCCGGGATCGCCGTCGCCTTCATCCACGCGCCGTTGGCGTAGGCGAAGAAGTCGTCGCCGGGCGCGACGCTGCGATCCATGCCGCCGGTGTCGATGCCGGCCGCGACCGAAAGGAGCGAAAGCAGAACCAGGCGCAGTTTCATGGCGCCATGAAAACACCGATCGCCGCGAAAAGGTCGCGGCGATCGGTGTGCTTGGTTTTTGGAGGGGAGGGTTACGGGTGGCTGTTCGGATTGGCCGGATCGGTGCGCGCCAGGATCTCGTCGTCGTCGGCGTAACCGTCGCCGTCGCGATCGAGCGCCACGCGCACGCCCGAGCCCGGCGGCACGCACGTGAACGTGAGCGACGGCAGCGCCGAGCGCATGACCAGCGCGCGCAGCTGCGCGTCCGAGATCGGCGGCACCAGCATCGACGACGACTGCCACGTGCCGTTGCCGAACAGGAAGCCGGCGTCGATGCTGCGCACGCTGCCGGTCTTGGCCACGAGGTCGCACTGCCCCGCCGTCGCCTGCGCCTCGAGCAGGTTGATGCGCGGGCCCGCGGTCGCCGCATTGAACGGCGTCAGCGTCACCTGCTGACCGACGATCGGGTACAGGTTCGAATCGAACGCCAGCAGGTAGCTGACGAGCGCCGTGCGCAGCGCGAAGCCGCCGTCACCCTGAATGACCGGGCCCGTCGGCGACGTGAGCGAGTTCGGATCGACGAACGGAATGCCGTACGGGTTCGGGCCCACGTCGGCGCCGCCCGAGAACACGTCCACGTTGCTCTGCAAGAACACGAGGCCCGTGAAGAAGTGCTCGAGCTGCCCGAGCACGCCGTCGTGGTTGAAGCCGAAGCCGCGGATCTGATCCGACGGCGGCTGCTGCTGCTCGGGCAAGAGCAGCGTGCCCGGCTGCAGCGTGTCCGGCGACGAGAGGAACATGCCGATCTTCGTGTACAGGTTGCGCAGGTGCGGGACCTTGAAGATCTGCGACTCGAACTCGAACGAGAGCCGCCCGTTGGTGCCGAAGAATCCGGGGTGCGGCGAGGCGCCCGCGTTGCCGTTGCGATCGAGCGTGTGGCAGCCGTTGCAGTTGTGGAAGCGATCCGACGGCAGCTCGACCGCGCCCGCCGGCGTATCGACGTGGTTCTGGTAGAAGGTCGCGCCGATCTGCTGCTGCTCGGTGA
>DASXOU010000979.1:0-13012 GCA_036494045.1 Polyangia bacterium
CTTCCCGCCCGACACCACCGGCCGGCACGGCGCGTTCGCTCTCGCGCAAAAGGATCCGACCGATCCGCAGTCGCTCTGGTACCTGACGTCGAACACCAACCCGCTCGTCGCCACCTTCCGCGTCGCCGACGCCGACGTCGTCACCGTCGCGCAGAATACGCAGTTCGTGCTCTCGGCGACGTTCGCCCAAGGCACCGACGTCCGCGACTTCGTGTTCGACAACGGCGGCCAGCGCGCCTTTTTGACCGAGAACAATCCGCCGTCGCTGGTCATCCTCGACACGCGCCTCGATCCGACGATGGGAAATCAGCCGCGCAACGTCGTCACCGACGTCGTCGACATCTGCCAGACGCCGTCGCACACCGGCGTGCGCCAGCTCGACGGCCAGACCAAGGTCATCGTCGTCTGCTTCCTCTCGGGGCAGCTCATGATCGTCGATCCAGATCGTCCCGGCGTCGACGCCACCATCTTCAGCGGCTTCGCCGGGCCCAACGACATCACGTTCAACTTCACCGATCCCGGCGTGACGCCGGCGACGACGCAGATCCTCCCCGACAAGCACGCCTACGTGACCAACTATAGCGAATCGACCATCGCCATCGTCGACCTCCAGCCGGGCAGCCCGACGCAGAACCGCGTGCTCGCCAAGCTCGGCCATCCGCTCGACGGATTCAATCCATGAAGCGCGCCGCCTCGATCGGCGCCATCGTCGCCGGCGCGCTCGGCTGGGCCGCGGTCAGCGCGTGCAACCAGACGACCATCACGACGCCGGAGCGCAGCTTCGATCGCCCGTCCGACGTGGCGCTCACCTGCGTGCAGTACTACCCGAACGACATCAACGATGCCATGCCACACGGCACCGTCAACGTGCATCCGGTCTCCGACTGCGAGACGGTGCGCGCCAACACACTGGCGATCCCGATCGCCTACGGCGTGCCGATCAACTACATCGCGCCGATGGGGCCGACCAACTTCATCCCGTTCGTGGTCGCACTGGTGCCGCAGTCGGCGCGCGGCGAGCTGGCGCTGGTCGACACCGCGCAGAACAAGCTGATCGATCTCGATCCATACACGCCCGATTACGGCTTCCTGCCCGTCGGCAAGCTGCCCGAGCACATCCGCGCCACCGCCGACGGCTGCTGGGCGCTCACCAGCAACACCGACTCGTGCGACCTGTCGCGCATCGACGTCTCGACGGTGGTGCACTCGGCGCTGCTCTCGTTGTTCCCACTGCCCGACGGCGGCGCCGGCACCATCGACGCCAAGGGCGTGGCGCCGATGGCGTTGAGCGTGCCGTCGCCCGCCGGCGGCGCGCCGCGGATCCTGCACGCGCGCCCGTCGTGGGTGGAGATGGCGCCGGCGAACGACTCCGGCGGCAAGCCGGCCGAGCACGGCTACGAGATGGACGGCCAGACCCTCCCTCCCGGCGTCATCGGCCCGCACGACGGCTTCTGCAAGGGCGGCGATCACCGCGCCTGGGTGGCGCTGCCCGGCTGCGGCGTCATCGTCAAGGTGCACCTCGAAGCCGCCGACGATCCGACCGGCATGACGCCGACGATCGAGCAGGCGCTGCGCGTGACCGCGACCGGCGTCAGCCAGGTGACCGACCTGACGACGCTCGACTGCCCGGTCGAGTGCGACGACGAGAACGTCGCCGTGCCCGACGCCGGCGCGCCCGCCGCGCCCGACATGGGCAGCAACCTGCCGACGGGCACGCCCTATCCCGCCGCCATCGCCGTCGACGCCGAGCCCGACATCACCGGCAAGGTGACCGCGGGCCGCATCGTCATCGGCGACGGCTACGGCGAGCGCATCGACGTGGTGCCGTTCGACATCGCCAGCGCCACCTTCGGCACGCCGTCGTCGGTGACGCTGGAGGCGCCCGACAACAACCTCGCGCAGCCGGGCATCAAGGTGCTGCGCGTCGGCCCGCGCTCGGCGGCGGGCAAGTTCCTCTACGCAGTGGCGCGCGACGGCACCGTGCGCGTGGTCGATCTCGATCGCACGGTCGAGTGCGAGACCAATCCCGATCCGCGCTGGAAGAGCCCGACCTTGAACTTGCAAGAGACGCCGACGTTCGATCCGTCGTCGCAGCTGTGGTCGCTGCCGACGCCGACGCCGCGCTCGCTCGGCTGCTTCCCGCTCGGCGATCCGTCGACGCCGCGCCGCTCGCCGTTCGCCACCTCGCCCGGCATCCAGCTGGCGCAGGGGCAGCTGCCGACCGACGTCGCCTTCGTGCACCTCGACGCGCCGCCGCCCGATCCGACCCACGTCGATCTGCCGCCGGCGGCCGCGCCTGGCCTCCTCGTCGGTGACTTCGCCTGGATCATCACGTCGAACGGGCAGGGCACCGTGGTCAACATCTACGACGCCTGCGCGCAGCCGAACCAGCAGCCGTTGACCGCGACGTCGGGCAATTACGGCACCGCCTGCGTGCCGGCCAACGTGCAGCAGTCGATCAAGGACACCGTGGTGCAGTTCGGCCACCCGCAAGAGATGGTCAACGATCTGATCTCGCATCAGGTGCGCAGCGGCCACCCGCGCTTCTTCTTGCCGACGTCGGAGAGCGACAGCACCGGCATGCCGCGCGTGCCCGATCATACCAACCCGTGCGGCGTCGCCGTGCCGTCGACCTCGCCCGGCGTTCCCGACGGCGGCGTGCCCGACGCCGGCGGCTGCGGCAGCAACATGGGCAACCTGCCCAGCCTCTACGTCGAGCCGGTGCCGTCGCCCCTGTTGTCGCCGGAGGAGCAGGGCGAGGAGCGCGCGGTCTACTTCGTCGATCCCGATCACGCGCGCAACGAGACCTGGGTGCTGGCGTGGGAAGGCGTGCTCGCCGGCAGCGATCGCTCGACGGGCGCGCCTTTCGTCATCGCCGACACGACCAACAAAGACTTCGGCGGCTACGTCGCCGACGCCGGCGGCGCCTGGTGCACGCGCGGCGTGCTCGCCGGCGACAAGCTGATCTTCAAGGGCTGCACCGTCGACAGCGAGTGCGACAACGCCGGCGGCTTCCAGTGCGTGCACGATCCGACCGCATTCGAAGACGTGACCGAGGGGATGTGCCTGCACATCGATCAGAACAATGCCGTCTACACTGTCGATTATTGGTCGCACACCTGCGGCAAGCTCTTGCGCTCGCAGCGCAAGTACCGCGTCTTGTCGGCGCGGCAGGGCGCGACGGTGCCGGGCGGGACCACCGGCGGCGGCACCACGCCGACGAGCGGCACTACCGATCTACTCAAGCTCGCCGAGATCTACGAGCCCGAGTTCCCCGAAGAGACCAAGAGCTGCACCAAAGATGCCGACTGCAGCAGCATCACCATCACGACGCAGGGACCGACGCCGCTGGTGCGCCACGACGCCAAGTGCCTGCCCGACGTCGACGGCACGTCGCGCTGCCTGTTCGGCTGCACCGACGACTCGAACGACAACGAGTGCGGCGCCGACTTCGAGTGCGCCAAGAGCGAGCTCAACGATCTGCGCTGCATGCGCGCGCCGATGTTCGACAAGGGGCAGGCGAGCTACTGGCAGACCTGCATGCCCGAGCTGCAGGAGTACGAGATCCACGTCGGCGACGCGTTCACCATGGCCGGCACGTCGAGCGGCTATCTGTCGGACGAGGTCGCCGATCCGAGGACCGACTCGATCGGCGGCGCCGAGTGCATCGTGCCGCCCGAGACGCTCGAACGCGTGCGCCTGGCGCAGTGGCGCGTGCCGCTGACGGCGCCGGCGTGCACGCCCGACGTCGACGCGCAGCCGCTCATGGCGTCGATCGATCCGGCGGTCCTGCAGTCGAACGTCTGCCGGGTCCACGCCGCGACCGAGACGACGACGCGCCTCATCCACTTCGAGAATCCGATCTTCAACATCGCGGTGCAGCTGCCGCTCAACGGCAACGGGCAGCCGTTCATCCCGCCCGACAACACGTCGGTGAGCCTGGGCGTGACCGGCGGCGGATCGAACCTGGTGTCGCTGCTCGGCACCGACGTGCAGGCGCAGCTGCCGCGCTACGTGCAGGTCGCGCCCGACGGGCAGACCGTCTACATCGTCGACGAGGGCAAGAGCCCGCTGGCGACGGGCTTGCGCGGGCAATTGTTGCGATTGTTCTCGTCGAGCCAAACGATCGATCCGCTCTTCGTCGTCCGCTGATCGTCCGCTGATCGAACCAAAAATTTGCGGGATTCGGGAATCGGCGGTCCAATGTAGGTGACTGTAGGGAGTCATCCATGCGCGACCTGGATCGTTGGAAGGACAAAGTCGAGATCTCGCTCGACGGGCGTCAGATCTTCTTCCTCTTTTTCGGCAGCGCCGTGGCGGCGTGCCTGATCTTCGTCGTCGGTGTGCTCATCGGCAAGCGGATCGAGGCGCGCGCGCTGGCGCTGCAGCCGCCGGCGATCGAGGATCCGTTGGCGGCGCTCGATCAGCTCGGCGACGCCGACGAAGCCGACGAAGGGCTGACCTTCCACAAGGCGCTGACGCCGGCGAAGTCGGACAAGCCCGAGGCGAAGTCCGAGGCGAAGCCCGAGGCCAAGATCGACCCCAAGAAGGAAGTCGTCGCGGCCAAGGCGCCGGCGGCGAAGCCGCCGGTCGAGAAGGTCGAAAAGGTCGAGAAGAAGACGGCGGCGGTCGAGAAGAAGGCGGCGCCGACCGTCGCCGACGACGACGCCGACGAAGACGACAGTGCGCCCGAGCCCAAGAAGGTCGACGCGAAGAAGCCCGACGTGGTCAAGGCCTCCGCGCTGCCGGCGGCGCGCCCGCAAGTGGTGCCGCAAGTGGCGATGAAGAAGCCCGACGTGACCGCGTCGCACTTCACGCTGCAGCTCTCGGCGTTCCCCGACAAGGGCGACGCCGAGGAGTTCATGCACAAGATCCAGACGGCCGGTTACAAGCCGTTTCTCGTCGCCAGCGAGATTCCGGGCAAGGGCATCTTCTATCGCGTGCGCGTCGGCGACTTCGGCTCCCGGCAGGCGGCCGTCGACGCCAAGAGCGAGTTCGAGAAGAAGCAGCGCATCATCGCCTACGTTGCCAAGCTGTAGCCGCGCTCAGCGAATCGTCGCCACCGTCGCGTCGACGACGCCGGGATCGATGGGCATCGTCGGATCGCGATAGCTCGGCTGATCGAGCCCTTTGTGCGGGTCGTGCTTGAGCATGTGCCCGACGTCCTTCAACACTACGAGCTTGGCACCGGGATGCGCCGCCGCCAGCGCGCGCGCGTCTTTGTCGACGGTGATCTGCACGTCGTTGTCGCCTTGCAGGATGGTCAGCTTGCCCTTGTAGGCGGCGGCCAGCGCGCGCGGATCGGTGAAGAGCAGCCCGCGCATGAACTTGGCCAGGCTCGGCGGCATCAGCCGCTGCAGCGTCGGCGTCTTCGGCGCCGGCGTCTGGCCCGCCTTGAGCGTGGCGAGGAGCCCGTCGAACTCCTTGAGCTCGCCGGCGCCGAGCTGGCGCGCGAGCTGCTCGTGCATCACGTCGCCGACGGGACGCCCGGCGCCGGCGGCGCTGATGACGCCGTCGACCTTCGTCGACGCGGCGACTTCGAGCGCGATGAGCGAGCCTTCGGAGTGGCCGAAGAGGTAGACGCCGGCGAGCTTGTCGTTGACCCGCGCCATGGCGACCAGCGCGGCGGCGTCGCTGACGAAGTCGTCGAACGTGGTGTCCTCGAGCTTGCCGCCGAACGTCGACGCGCCGACGCCGCGCTTGTCGTAGCGGATGGTGGCGATGCCGCGCTTGGCGAGCGCCTCTGCGAGCAGGCGATAGCTGTCGGAGCGCAAGAGGCCGCCCGCGTTGCCGTCGCGATCGACGGGGCCCGAGCCGGCGATGATGATCACCACCGGCACCTTGCCCGTGCGCGCCGCCGGCAGCCACAAGACGCCGGCGAGCTTGGAGTGGCGATTTTCGATCTCGAACGGCTCTTCGACGACGCCGGCGGGCGGTCCGCGGCGCACCGGCGCGGCCGACTCGCCCTTGGCCGGCGCCACCTCGATGCCTTGGAGCGGCACGGCGGCGTGGGTGACGACGCCCGATTTGTCGACGGTGGCGTGGACCTCGAGCGGCCCGACGGCGACGGTGACCTCGCGCGCGCCGCCGGCTGCGGGCTTGACCATGACGGTCGCGTCGATGGCGCGCTCGGGATCGATGAGCGCCTTGAATGGCTTCGGCGTGGTGGCGCCCTTGAACTCCTCGGCGAGGATCGCGTAGGCGGCCCAATCGAGGTTGACCAGCGCGGCGGCGCCGGGCGGGATCGAGCGATCGATCGACGGTCCGCCTTCGATGGCAAAGTGCACGCTGCGATTCTTGCGATCGATGGTGATGGTGGCCTTGTTGCCGTGGCCGCTGAGCTCGCTGGTGATGGTGTTGCCGTCGTCGCGCCAGTGATCGCGCGCCAGCTCGGTGCCGTTCTGCGTGGTCACGAGAATTCCCGAGAGAACGAGTGCCAACATGGTGCGCGAGCATATACCATCGCTTCGACATGTCGGGCGCGGTTCCGGATTCGGCCGATACGCCGCTAATGCGGCAATACCTCGAGATCAAGGAGGCGCATCCCGACTGCGTCGTCTTCTTCCGGCTCGGCGACTTCTACGAGATGTTCTTCGACGACGCCGTGGTGGTCGCGCGCGCGCTCGACTTGACGCTGACCAGCCGCGACAAGGGCAAGGAAAACCCGGTGCCGATGTGCGGCGTCCCGCACCACGCTGCCAAGCACTATCTGGGCAAGCTCGTCGAGCGCGGCTTCAAGGTGGCGATCGCCGAGCAGGTCGAGGATCCCAAATTCGCCAAAGGCATCGTCAAGCGCGAGGTGGTTCGCGTCGTCACGCCGGGCACCATCATCGACGACGAGCAGCTCGAGCCCAAAGCGGCGCACTACCTGGTCGCGCTCCTCGCCGAAGGCGGCGGCGTCGGCTTGGCGCACCTCGACGTCACCACCGGCGAGTTCGCGGCGACGCAGCTGGCGATGGATGGCCTCGTCGACGAGCTGGCGCGCCTCGAGCCGCGCGAAATTGTGCACGCGCACATTAGCGATGATGCACTCGCACAATTACGCGCGCGCATCAAGACGGCGTGGACGCCGATGCCGGCGCCGGGGCTGTACAACGCGGCGCGCGCCGAGACCGAGCTGGTGGCGGCGACGGGGCGCGAGCTGCCGCGCGGCGACGACGGCGCGCTCGTGCTCGGCCCGCTGGCGCTGCGCGCGGCGCTGGCGGTCGTACAATACGCGGCCGAGACGCAGCCGGCGGGCGCGCTGCCGCTGACGCAGCTTCTGCCGTACCAGCCGTCGCAGCACCTCCTCCTCGACGAGTCGACGCGCGCCAACCTCGAATTGTTCGCGACGCTCATCGGCGGCAAGAAAGAGGGCGCGCTGTGGGGCGTCCTCGACGAGACGCGGACGTCGATGGGCGGGCGCGCGCTGCGGCGCATGTTGGCGGCGCCGCTCGTCGACGTGGCGCAGATTCGCCGGCGGCACGACGCGGTCGAGTGGCTCGTCGAGCACGCGGCCCTGCGCGCGGAGCTGCGGCTCGGCCTCTCGGAGATCTACGATCTCGAGCGGCTCGCCGGACGCGCGACGCTGGGCGTGGCCACGCCGCGAGACCTCGTGGCCTTGGCGCGCAGCCTCGAGCGGCTGCCGGCGTTGCGCGCGCTCATCGCCGCGTCGTTCGCCGGCGACGCGGCGGCGCGGCTGGCGCATCCGGAGCTGCTCGAGCTGCCCTCGGGCGACGAGGCGCTCTGCCGCGACGTCGCCGCCGAGATCGCGCGCACGCTCGCCGACGATCCGCCGGCGCAATGGCGCGACGGCGGCTTCATTCGCCGCGGCCATTCGGCCGAGCTCGACGAGCTGTTCGCGCTGTCCGAGGGCGGCAAGGGAAAGATCCTCGAGATCGAAGTGCGCGAGCGCGAACGCACCGGGATCGGCTCGCTCAAGGTCCGCTACAACCGCGTGTTCGGCTATTACCTCGAGATCACGCGCTCGAACTTGGATCGCGTGCCCGCCGATTACGTGCGCAAGCAGACGCTGGCCAACGCCGAGCGCTACGTGACCTCCGAGCTCGCCGACTACGAAGCCAAGATCCTCGGCGCCGACGAGCGGCGCGTCGCGCTCGAGCTCGAGGCGTTCGATCGGCTGCGCCGTCGCGTCGCCGACGGCGCACGCCGGATCCTGCCGCTCGCGGAACAGGTGGCGCGGCTCGACGCGCTGGCGGCGCTGGCCGAGGTCGCGCACAACGGCGGCTACGTACGGCCCGAGGTCGACGGCTCGCTGCGGCTCGAGATCGAGGACGGGCGCCATCCCGTCGTCGAGAAGCTGGCGGCGGCGGGGCGCTTCGTGCCCAACGATACGCTGCTCGATCCCGACGACGCGCAGCTCCTCGTCATCACCGGCCCCAACATGGCCGGCAAGTCGACGGTGATGCGCCAGGCGGCGCTCATCGTAGTGATGGCGCAGATGGGATCGTTCGTGCCGGCGCGGCGGGCGCGCGTGGGCGTCGTCGATCGCGTGTTCACGCGCGTGGGTGCGTCGGACAATCTCGCGCGCGGCGAGTCGACGTTCATGGTCGAGATGCGCGAGACCGCGAACATCCTCGGCCACGCGACGCGCCGCTCGTTGGTCGTGCTCGACGAGATCGGCCGCGGGACGTCGACGTACGACGGCGTGTCGATCGCGTGGGCGGTGGCCGAGCACCTGCACGATCGCATCGGCGCCAAGACGATGTTCGCGACCCACTATCATGAGCTGACGGCGCTGGCCGAGACGCGCCCGCGCGTGCGCAACTTCTCGACGGCCGTGAAGGAGTGGAAGGAAGAGATTGTGTTCCTGCACAAGCTCGTCGCCGGCGGCGCGTCGCGCAGCTATGGAATCCAAGTCGCGCGGCTGGCGGGCCTCGACAAGAGCGTGATCGCGCGCGCGCGGCAGATCCTGACCAAGCTGGAGTCCGGCGACGAGCTCGGCCCCCACGCCGTCGCCGAATCCGATCAGCTCTCGTTACTGGTGTCGAGCCAACCGTCGACCGTCGACATTCGACAGTCCGAGATCGAGCGCGCGCTCGCCGACGCGGATCTCGACGGCATGTCCCCGCGCGAAGCCCACGCGCTCCTCTCCGAGCTGCAAGCCCGCCTGCGCCGATCTTGATTCGGCACCTTTCCCACGAAGCCAAAACCCGCCCCGAAAAATGTGCTAGCGTGCCTCCCGCCGTGTCGCTCTCGGTCGTCAACCGCGTCGGCCGCCTCATCGAGGTGCGCGTCGTTCCGCCGGTCACCATGGATCAAGCGACCGGCTTCATGATGGACATCGTGCGCCTCATCAGCGCGCACTCCGGCAAGATCGTCGCCTGCACCGACCTGCGCGCCGGCACGCGCACCATCGATCCTGACTCGATCGACTTCATCGCCGGCATCATCCGCTCGGAGAACCCGCGCCTCGAGCGCAACGCGCTCATCGTCTCGTCGCTGGCGCCGACCTTCACGCTGCAGATGGAGCGCATGGTCAAGGCCACCGGCGCCGGGGCCGCGCGTCGCGTCTTCAAGACCCGCGGCGAAGCCGAAGCCTGGCTCGGCGAGGTGCTCACCGACGCGGAGAAGGCGCGCCTGCGCCAATTTCTCGACGAGCAGAAGTAGGGCTGTCCCCGTGTTCTCCGCCGAGATCCGCGTGGGACGGCTGCTCGAAGTGCGCATGGCCTCGCCGCTGCCGCTGTACGAAGCGCAGGCGCTGGTGCTGGCGATTCGCAAGCTCGTCAAGCACACGCGCGCGCCGTCGCTCGGCATCATCGACATGCGCGGCGTGCGCATCCTCGATCCCGACGTCGTCGACTTCATCTCCGAGCTCATGCGCAAGGACAATCCGTTCCTCGCGCGCAACGCGTTCCTCGTCACCGACGCGGGCGCGCTCAAGACGTTGCAGATCGAGCGCATGCTCAAGGAGGGCGGATCGATCGCGCGCAAGGCGTTCCGCGTGCGCCGCGAGGTCGAGGCCTGGCTCGGCGAAGCGCTCGACGAGCCGGAGCAGGCGCGCCTGCGCGCGTTCCTCGACGAGCAAACCTAGCGCTACGCAAACGGGTGCGGCGCCGCCGTCAACGCGCGTCCACACCGGCGCGCCGCCGCCGCGCGCGCCGCGGAGTTGGACGCGGCATGGCGCGTGCTCTTGTCGACGGCATGCGCCTTCGCTCGCTTATGTATGTGTCGCTCGCCGCCACGATGCTCGGCGGCTGCGTGTCGCTGCGTCCGGTGGCGCCGGTCGTCGACGCGCCCGGCGGCGTGCGCGTTCTGGTGCGTGGGCAAGACGACGATCTCTTCCGCCTCGAGGTGGTCAACTATGGCCGCGCGCCCATCACCGTCGACGGCGGTCGCGTCGTCATCGTGACCGCGAGCGGCACGCGCGCGCGCATCGCCGGCGGCAGCGACGCCGTCGACCGGCTGCCGCCCGGCGCTCATCACACGCTCGACGTGCGCTTTGCCCTCGGCGCCATCCGGCCCGGCGACCGCGTCGCCATCAGCCTGGCGGGGGCGGTAACCCTCAACGGACAGCTTTTGACGGTGCCGGCCCTCGAATTCGTTGCGGATTAGCTGGATCAAAGCGCGACGCGCGTTACAATGTCACGGAGATGTTACGGAGGGCCGCCAAGCCGGAAACGCCGATTCGCCGCGCTGAAGACGTGCGCCTGCGGCTCGGGGTCCACGACTTGTCGCGCATCGAGTGGACCGCGGCGGTGCAGATTCCGACCACGAAGGATCGGCGCTACGACGTGCAGCTCGCCGTCGAGATCCCGCAGACGATGTTTCCCAGCCACAACGTGTGGGAGCATCTGCAGATCTTCACGCGCCTGCAGAGCCCGGCCGAAGAAGGGCCGCTCGAGATCGAGCGCGAGGATCTCGAAGAGCTGCGGCGCGACACGCTCGGCGTCACGCATCGCCTCAAAAGGCTCGGGCAGCGCTTCGAGCGCACCTGCGTCGCCGCTTCGGCGCAGCTGCGTGAAGCGCCCGATCCGCAGCTGCACGAGACGCTGACCGAGCTGGTCACGCAGGCGGTCGATCTGATCGCCGAGATGCGCGCCGCGCTCGCCGTCGGCGAAGAGGCACGCCAGGAGGTGCGCCGCGAGTGCGCGCTCTCCGACGAGTTCCTCTCGCACGCGCTCATCGACTTCTTCGCCGGCTGCGAGCACGCCCTCGACGAGACGCTGTTCGCCGAGAAGTCGACGCTCAAGGCGAGCGACGCGCCGTGGAGCGACGAGCTGCGCGGTCTCGTGGCGGAGGGTTTGTCGAACGAGCTCGTGTATCGGCGCGGGCGTGGTTATCTCACGCCGCAGGCCGACGGGCACGCCGAGCTCGCCGGCTTTCTCGAGCGCGCCTCGCGCCTGAAGAAGCACTTCCAGGACGTCCTGTATCTCGACGTCGAGGCCTACTTCGTCGACACGCGCGTGCGCAACTACACCGCCGTCGTCGGCGCGTGCCTGGCGGCGTTCATGTGGCTGTCGTTCACACTCCTGCCGATCGGCCCCAAATCGCGCGCCGGCCTCGGCCTCGGCACCTTCGCCGTCCTGTCCGCGCTCGCCTACGCCATCAAGGATCGGATCAAGGAGCTCTCGCGCGGCTGGATCACGGGACGCATCATGCGGCTGTACGGCCAGCGGCAGGTGACCTTGCGTCTGCCGCAGCGGCTCGATCGTGCGCGCCAGGTGCTCGTCGAGACGCGCGAGACCTTCGACGTCGACTCCGAGCCGTTCGCCGCCGACGATCTGCGCGAGGTCAATTCGCTGGGCGCGCCCAAGCGCGTGGTGCAGCTCAGGTTCCGCATGCGCGCGATGCTGCATCCGGCGCCCGCGCTCGAGCGCGCGCACATCTACAGCATCAAGCACATCTTCCGCTACGATCTGTCGCCGGTGTTCTCGCGGCTCGACAACGCGGTCAAGCAGGTGCCGGTGCTCGACGGCAATCGGCGCGTGCGCTTCGCCGACGCGCCGCGCGAGTATCGCTTTGCTGCGCGCATCGTGTTTCAGCCGGTCGACGGCGACAAGATCGAGCACCACGCCTACCTCGTCGTCTCCAAGCGCGGCATCGAGCGCATCGAGCCGCGCGCCTAGGCACGTCTCCTGCTTCTCGTCGGTGGCGGAGGTGTGCCATGCGGCGATCGGGATGGATCGTGACCGGCGCGCTCGTCGCCGGGATGATGGGCTGCGCCCACGGGCAGGCCGAGACGGCGAGCGCGCCGTCGGGCTACGAGCAGGCGCGCAACGACTTCGAGCGCGCCTACGACTCGATCAAGAGCGGCGCCTCGCGCACCGCCGACGCGGGTCGCTACGCGCTGCGCGGCGTCGGCAACGGCGTCGTCGAGGTCACCGATCGCAGCAAGGAAGCGATCGCTCGCAGCGGCAGCAAGGCCGACGACGCGTGGATCACGACCAAGGTCAAGGGCGAGCTGGCGACGACCAAGGGCGTGCGCTCGGGTGACGTCCACGTCGACACCGACGACGGCGTCGTGCGCTTGGGCGGCACCGTCGACACCGGCTGGGCGGCGCGGCGCGCGATTCGCGTGGCGCTCGACACCAAAGGCGTGCAGTCGGTCGAGTCGGACTTGAAATATCCTCAGTAACGGCCGGCGAGGCGCTCTTTGGGCGGCAGGATCTCGAGGCACGTGGTCCACCAGCCGATCTCGATCGTCTCGATGAACTCGGCGGGCAGCCGCTCGGCGCGCATCGCGGCGGCGAGCGCTTGCCAATCGTAGGCGAGCGGCACCAGCTCGACGTCGACGCCGCCCTCGCGCTCGGTGACGACGGCGTACCAGACCTCGCGGCGGCCGTCGTTGGCGGGGCGGCCGATGGCGCCGACGTTGACGACGAGGCGGCCGTCGGCGAGGCGGCGCTGCCAGGGAATTCCGGTGTGCGTCACCAAGAGCACGTCGCACGCGTGCGAGTCCATCATGCGCGCGAGGAACGCGTCGGGCGAGGTCGACTCCCACAGGAACTCGTTGACCTTGCGCGGCGAGCCGTGCGCCGCAAGAACACGCGCGCCGCCCCAGCGCGTGCGA